>JAAYUB010000093.1 GCA_012517875.1 Acidobacteriota bacterium
CGCTTCCGGCTTGACCGGGCAACCCGGAACATAGGCGGCGACCGGCACTACAGAATCTATACCGCCCATTACATTATAACATCCCCGGAACGCACCGCCACTGCATGCGCAAGCACCCACCGCGACGACAAACTTGGGATCCGGCATCTGCTCGTAGATCCGCTTCAGCCGCGGGGCGATCTGCTTGGAGACCGGGTCGCTGCAGATCAGCACATCCGCGTGGCGGGGGGAGGCCTTGAGCATGACGCCGAACCGCTCCAGGTCGTAATGGGGCATCAGCGACGCCAGAATCTCGATGTCGCAGGCGTTGCACGCCCCGGAGTTGAAATGCAGGATCCACGGGGACTTGACCCGGGCCCACTTCACCAGTTTCTTGAACACGACAGCACTCCTTGCAGAAGTCTAATCAAAATCCACGAACAGAATGGATACCGACAGCGCGATCACCGCCAGGTACCCCAACGCCCGGTATGCCATCACGCCGCCCGGCACCGTGGCGATGGTCAGCACGGCCACGTGCATGACAGTAAAGAAAATGGCCGCGATGAAGAAGCGGCGGTACGCGAAGGTGAATTTATCGGGGTGGAAATTCTCACCGCAGGCGTAGGTCTCGGCCTTGCCCGGCACCGGATTCGGCCGGGCGCCAATCATCCGGCCCAGCAGGTACAGCAGGGCGCTGAGCCCCAGGAAGATGAAAAACGCGACCGGTGGAGAGAGCAGAATGTTCAGATTCATGGCACTACCCCTTCAGCTTTGACAGATTGCGGATGTCGAGGGAGTTGTAAATCCGCTGGGCGACGAAGGTGATCGCCAGCACCACCGCTGCCAGGATGGTCTCGACGATGATGAAGGTCACGATCAGGGATTGGATGTACTCCACGCTGCCCCGAAAGACGCCCGCGGCCAGCAGGACCAGCGTGACGCCCTTGGCCATGACCTCAACGCCGAGGATGACCCGGAGCAAGTTGCGATAGGCGAACATCAGGTAGACGCCCACCATGAACAGCAGCAGGCCGCTGAGCAGCAGCAGGATGGTCTCCTCAGTCATGTTTCCTCCTCTCGGACAACGCCCGCATGATGGTTAGGATGCCGAACACGCCGACGAGAATCAGGCTCACCTGGCCAACGATATCGGTCATGCGCTGTCCCCAGAACGCGTTCTGAAAGGTCAGGCCGGGAGCCGCCGGAAAGCCAGCGCCCACGAGGGTTGAGCCCGCCAGCCACTTCACCAGGAAAAAGTCCAGGCCCAGGAAAAGCACCAGAATGAAGGGGAGGAAGTAGGCCGGCAGCCGGGATTCGTTCGCCTGGTCCGAGTCCTTCGTCATGCTCACCGTGGAGACGAACAGCACCGTGATCAGTCCGGCGCAGACGCTGAGCTCGAACACCGCCGCGATGTTGGCTCCGTACTGGAACAGCACCACGGACAGCATCACGCTCGCGAGCGCCAGCGAAACGGCCGCGTACAGCAGATCCCGGAAGAAGCAGACCAGGATGGCAAAGATGACCAGCAAGACGAGTGAAGCGTAGAGCAGCATGTCATTTCCCTCCCAGCAGAATGGCAGCCGCGGGTTCCACCAGGTACCGCAACACCTCGTTGAAAAAGATGCCCACCAGCAGGCACTGCGCCGCCAGGAAGATCATCGCCAGCGACATGGTCAGCGGCACTTCTTTGAGATCCCGCCACTTCAGGTTGAGCTTGCCGAAGAAGACCCGTCGCTGCATGAGCAGGAAATAGCCCAGGGTGAAGACGCTCAGGAAAATGGCCAGCACCGCTACGACGTACTGCTTGGCGGCCAGCGCGCCCAGGATGATGAACAGCTTGCTCCAGAACCCGTTGAACGGCGGCACTCCGGCGATCGACAGCGTTCCGAAGATGCTGGTGATCCCGGTGACGCGCATCCGGTGTTCCAAGCCGCCCATCTCGTTCATGTCGCGGGTGTGGGTCCGGTACTGCAGGGCGCCGCTGTTCAAGAACAGCAGGGACTTGAACAAGGCGTGGTTGAGCACGTGGAACAGCGCCCCGATCAGGCCCAGCGGGTTGCCCAGGCCCAGACCGATGAGGATGTAGCCGATCTGGCTGATGCTGGAGTAGGCGAACATCCGCTTGATGTCGCTCTGGAAATAGGCGATCAGCGCGCCGCCGATCATCGAGGCGACACCCAGGATCAGGAACACATTCAAGACCCGGGCCGGCGACGGGTAGATGTCGAAGAAGAGCCGGGTCAGGGCATAGACGCCGGCCACCTTGATCACCACGCCGCTCAGCATCGCCGAGATGGGCGCCGGCGCCGACGGGTGGGCGTCGGGCAGCCAGGCGTGGAACGGCATGATCGCCGCCTTCAGCCCGAAGCCGGCGATGAACAGCGCGGCAGCCAGCAGGAAGACGGTGTTGGGCCCGCTCCCCGCGACCAGCAGCAGCTTGAGTTCGACGAACTCCAGCGTGCCCAGGTTCAGGTACATGATCCCCAGGCCGACGAGGATCAGGCCCGTGGCCACCACCGACAGCAGCAAGTACTTGAGCGCCGACTCGATGCCGTCCCACTTCAGGCCGAACGCCACCAGGACGTAGGAGGCGATGGAGACGATCTCCAGGTACACGTACAGGCTGAACAGGTCGCGCACCAGCAGCACGCCGTTCAGGCCGAGCACCATCAGCAGCAGCAGCGCGTAGAATTTGCCCCGGCCGTCGTAGTGGTTCATGTAGTCGATGGAGTAGAGAATGCAGAAGAACGCGACCACGTTGACCACCACGAGAAACAGCAGGCTCAGGCCGTCTACGGAGAACTGCGTGTTCAGCGCCCGTAGCGTCAGGGTCTCCCCGTGCAGCGGGATGAACCGCAGGCACAGGCCGACGAGACCGAGGCCGGCCAGCGCGGCCAGAGCGTCCGCGGCACGCCGGTGCAGCCGGGATACCCACGGCATCAGGATGACGGCGGCCAGCGGCAGCAGCAGCATCAATCCGATATTGGTAATCATATGCTACCTCAGAGGCGTTACGTTCCCGTCGATGGGCTTACACAAAAATCAGGGCGGCCACGATCGCCAACCCCACGATCACCCAGCCCAGGTAGGTGCTGTAGGTGCCGTCGTGCGGGGCGCTGAGCAGGGCGCCGGAAAAGGCGCGGCCGATCCGGATGATCCAGTCGGCAACCTCGTCGATGAGCCGCTCGAACCGACGGAAGACCAACTCGGCGATCCAGTTGACCACCTTCACGCCGATCTCGTAACCGTCGAACTTCTTCTGGCGGGCCAGCTCCAGCGTACGGCCCAGCACCGGTGACTGCCGAAGCGAGGCGAAGGTCGCCGCGGGCTCCGCGGCGCGCGCGCGCGCGGCGAAGAACAGCAGGGCGCCGAACAGGTAGATGGAGTAGGAGGCCACCGTCAGCGGGGAGAGGTGCCACACGGCGGCGATCCAGCCGGCGTGCTCGACGGGGAGCACGGCCCCGAACACCGGCGCGGCCAGCGTGAAGATCCAGCCCGTCAGCACCGCGCCGATCCCCAGCACCAGCACGGGCGCTGTCAGGGTGGCCGCGGCGGGGACCGGCCGGTCCTCGCCGCGTCCCCACAACACGGCGATGACCTTGCAGAACACCGCCATGTTCAGGATGGCTCCGATCCACAGCGCGAGGAACACCAGGTAGTGGCCGCGCTCCACCACCCCTTCGAAGATCAGATCCTTGGCGATGAAACCGCCGGTGGGCGGCAGCGAGACGGCGGCGGTGAACGCCAGCAGGAAGCCCAGACCCGACAACGGCAGCAGCCGGGCGATTCCCTGCAGCGCCGACAGGCGGGCGCCGCCGGTGTGCGCCTCGAACTGGCCCACGGCGAAGAACATGCAGGACTTGTAGGTGGCGTGGGTGAGCATGTACAGCAGGGCGCCGGCCATGCCGGCGACTTCCGACGTGGCCAGCCCGACGACCATGAAGCCGACGGGGGAGATCGCCGTCAGTGCGAGCACCTTGCGCAGGTTCTCCTCCACCAGCGCCGGCACGATGGACACGAACACCGTGATCAGGCCGAACGCGTACATCACGATCCGGGCCGCCTCGTTCAGCGCGAACATCTGATAGCTCACGATGAAGAGGAAATAGATTCCCAGCACCTTTTCCAGCGAGGCCGGCAGGGCCGCGAAACCGGCGGCGGGCATCACTTCGGCTGCATCGGGGATCCAGGTATGGAACGGGAACATTCCCGCCTTGGCGCCGGCGCCCAGGAACAGCAGCAGGAAGGATAGGAACGATGCGGTGCTCTGCGCCACCGGCAGGTGGGCGTCCATGGCCGTGCCGCCGGATACGGCGAAGTAGAGCATCAGCCCGAGGATCATCAGGAAGTCGCTGCTCCCGCCGATCACCAGGGCCTTCATAGCCACGCCCTCGGCCCCGTCGCCGGAGCTGTGGATCACCGCGTAGAGCGCCACCAGGAAGACCTCCCAGGCGATGAGCAGGAACAGCAGGTTGTCGGTCAGGATGACGCCGCACGCGGCAGCGAAGGCGACCAGGACGAAGGCGAGGAACAGCAGCGGCTTGGCCACCCGGCGGATCGCCTCCAGGCAATACACTGCGGTCATCAACTGGAACGCGAACACGAAGAAGAGGAGGAACGCCTTCCAGCCCGTCAGGCTGAACTCCAGCCGGAACAGCTCCATCCAGGGGATGGCGAACTGGACCGCCGGTCCGCCGGCGACCAGCAGGAACGCCGCGGCGGAGACCACTACGGCCAACAGGGCGAGCCAGGCGATCGCGGTGCTCCGCTTGCGGAAGATGGGAAGGATCAGCCCGGCGCAGACGAGGGGCACGATGATGGGCAGCAGTAACAGGACGTCAGCGTTCATGGCTTACCTCCACAGGAAGGTGAACACCTGGACCAGGCGTTCCCCATCGGCCACGCGGGCCAGTTCGAACGGCAGATGCATCAGGGCCCCCACGATGACGGTGAGCACCGCCAGCACGGCCACCACGCCCACCATGACGGGCGACCCCTCGTGGTGGGACTCGCCGCGCGGCGCGCCCATGAAGATCACGTGGAAGCTCTTGAGCATGTACAGCAGGGTGACCACCGCAGTCAGGATCGCCAGGCCGGCGATGTAGGTGTGTCCGCCTTCGACCAGGCCGGAGATGACGAAGTACTTGGAGAAGAACCCGGCCATGGGCGGAATACCGGCGATGCTCAGGGCGCAGACGATGTAGCAGAAGGCCGTGATGGGCATCTTCTGGATGAGCCCGCCCATCTTGGTCATGTCCTTGGTGTGGGTGCCGTGCTCGATGATGCCGGCGCAGAGGAAGAGGCCGCCCTTGGCGAGGCCGTGGGCCAGAATGTACAACAGGGCGCCGATGTACCCGAAATGGGTGAACGCGGCCAGCCCCAGGAACGTGTAGCCGATCTGGCTCACCGTGGAGTAGGCCAGCATGCGCTTGATGTTGGTTTCGCGCAGCGCCGCACAGGCCGAGACGAACGCACTGACCAGGGCGGCGATGAGGATGCCCGTCTCCCAGGCCGGCGGGATCACCATGCCGTTGGCGAACATGCGAGCAAAGCCGTACAGGCCGATCTTGACGAGGATGGCGGCGTGCAGCAGCGAGGTGATGGTGGAGGGCGCCACGCCGGCATCGGGCAGCCACGTGTGCAGCGGCACCGTGGCGCTCTTGGAGAACACGCCGAGCAGAATGAGGAGCAGGGCGACGGGTCCGATCTCCTGGCCGCGCAGCTCGGCGAGTTCGAACGTGCCGTACTGGGCGAACACCAAGGCGAACCCCAGCAGCATGAACACCGCGCCGCCGAAGGTCACCAGGAACGCCTTGTCGGCTTTCCAGATGTAGTCGGGCTCCCGGAAGTAGCCGATCAACCGCCAGCAGGCCAGTGCCGAGATCTCCCAGAACAAGTACAGGAACAAGAGGTTGGAGGAGAACACCAGCCCCATCATCGCGCCCAGGAAGAGGGTCACCACGAAGTAGTACTCCGGCTCGTCCTCGCCGTGCTCGATGTAGCCCAGCGAGTAGATGGCGATGAGCGTGGCGATCAGGGAGGCGGTGAACGCCATGAAGGCGGCGAGCGCGTCAAATGTGAGGCTGAAGCTGGCCCATTCGTACAGCGGCTTGCTCCAGTGGGTGGTGATTCCGCCCAGAGCCGGGCCGAGAAGCGTCCATGACAGGACGTGGGCGGCGCCGATGAGCGCCACGCAGACGTAACCCGTCACCTTCGGCAGCTTGAACCAGCCCAGCAGCGGGATCAGCAGCGACCCGAGCAGCGGGACGCCGATGACCAACAGTACAGTCGTCTGCATATCCATATACTACTGCTCCGAGCGAGTATTCCAAAATGCTGCTTGGTACCGAACTTCTGTAAAACAGAAGCGGTATTTTAACAAAATTACACAGAAGGTACAATCATAAAACTTTAATGGAAACAGAAACCCGGTGCGCCTCATCCGGGGCATGTCTCAAGCGGTCGGCGACTTGATTTTTGGACGGGATTGCCGGATGATGGCATGCCGTGACACACTGACATCTGTTCGGAGACCGCGATGGCTCGTATCCGCTCGACGGTGGTGATGGGCTGGTTACTCCTGGCGGTGATGACTGCAACGGCCGCCTGTCCCGGTCCGGTACCCGCCGCCACCTGGAGCCACTTCCCTGATGTGCTCGACCTGAGTCAGACGCCGTGCTGCGCCGATGAACCCGCGCCCGGCTGCCTGTTTGATTGCGGAGCCTGGCACGGCTACGCCATCCCGGCGGATGGAACCGCCGTCGGATTCGCCGGTCCGTATCTCACGGAACCGGGCCGGTGGCTCAGCCGCTCGATCGCCCGGTTCGCGCCGGTGGACGCAACCACCGGCTCCCCGCTGCTGCCCCCGCAACCGGCGGTGATGACCCGCACGGTCTACCCGGGACTGCTGCGGCTGTCGACGGAAACGGACCGCACAACGGTTAGGCTGGAACTGTTTTTCGCTTCGGCGGCGACGGCTCTGGTGCGGGCAGAAGTGACCAACCGGTCGGCGTCACCGCTGGCCGTCATCTGGCGGTGGGAAGGTGGAATCCTCGATGCGGCCGCCCGGCTGGAGACGGGCGACGCTGGCATCCGCGCGGTCCGGGACGCCTACGCCGGGGCGCTGCACGTGGTACTGCCGGACGCGACGGCGTGGCGCGTCACCGGCGGCGGTTCCACCGGCTACCGTGCCGACTTCCCAGCTCCCACGGTGATCGCGCCCGGCGGCACCGCCGCCACCGCACTCGCCTTGGTTCTGGTGTGGCCGCCGTCCGGCGGAGATCCCGAGCTCGCCGCGGCCGACGCGGCGCTGGCCGACACCGGCGCCGCATTCGCCTGCAACCGGGAACGCTGGCAGGGCTATCTGGACCGGGCGCTCGGCGGCGATGCCCCGCTCCTCGGCCGCGACTCCGCCCGCCGCCTGGCGGTCAAGGCGGTGATGACGCTGGTGAACAACTGGCGCGCTCCGGCGGGCGCCCTGCGCCACGACGGCGTCATCCCTTCCGGCGCGGTGGGGTATTTCAACGGATTCTGGGCGTGGGACTCGTGGAAGCACGCCGCCGCGCTGGTCGAATTTGCTCCGGAGCTGGCCCGCTCGCAGATTCGGGCCATGCTGGAGCGGCAGAACGAGGCGGGCATGGTGGCCGACTGCGTGTTCGCCGACAGCTCCCAGGACAACTGGCTCAACACCAAGCCGCCGCTCGCCGCCTGGGCCGTGGCCGCGGTGTACGCCGCCACCGGCGACCGGGAGTTCGTGCGCGAGGTGTATCCGCGGCTCTGGCGATACCACCGTTGGTGGTACGCGCAACGGGACCGCGATCGCGACGGACTGTGCGAGTACGGCTCCACCTGCGACGACCTGACCGCCGCCAAATGGGAGAGCGGCATGGACAACGCCGCCCGCTTCGACGACGCACGGGTCGTCGCCCACGGTCCCGGCGCCTGGACGCTGGACCAGGCGTCGGCGGATCTGAATGCCTACCTGTACGCCGAGAAGCGCTGCCTGGCCCGGCTGGCCCGGCTCATCGGGCGGCGGGGCGACGCCGATCGGCTGGCGGGGGAAGCCGGCCGGCTCCGGCGGCTCATCCGCAGCCGGATGTTCGACGAGGCAGCCGGGCTGTTCGCCGACATCCGCCTCGCGGACGGGGCGTTCGTCCGGGCGTCGGGCCCGGAGACCTGCCCCGGCATCTTTTCGACCCATCACCCGGCCTTTCCCAGCAGTACCAGATCATGCCGGGGCGTCCGTAAAATCGGCTGTTTCCAGGATTTATCCCTGTGTCGCCAAGATTGGCAGAACACCACTCCGAACTGGACAAATCGGGGCTTCAGTGTGACGCCAGCGTGACAAATCACCCCGGTTGAATCGCCAGAAAAACCGCATCGGATGGCTGACTCTGTCTGATCAGAATCTGCACTTTACTCAGCGGAGAAATGGTTCATCCACTCCGTCAGGCGCTCGATGGCAGCGGTCAGGAAGGCGTCACCGGGAACGTCAAACAACTTCCGAAAATCAGCCGATAAAAAATCGCCGCCCACCATCACCGCCGCTTCTTGCATCACGGATCTCAATTCGGAGGCTTGCAGATAGTCCGATACGCCGCGCCAATCCTGGCCAAACAGGAAACGCCACAATCGTTGCTGGAAAGGAAACACCTCCGCCCAGCTCACCCAGCTGGACGGCTCCACTTGCAAAAATGCCCGCCAACGCTCCGGATCCAGCCGGTACCGGCGCTGGTTGCCTTGGCGGAAGCTGTGCACAGTGCCGGACCGCTCCAGCTCCTGGCAGGCCCGGAACAGGCTGGGTTGGGAGTAGTGCACCGCACGGGACAGTTCCGGCGGATGGGCTGAATCGTGGGTCAACAGGTAGATGATCACATCGGCCCGAGCGTTGAGACCAAACATGTAGCGCAATTTCAACCAATTGGCGCCAGTGGTGACCGCCGGACTCCCGCCGCTCCAATCCCGACGATGCACCGGACTGCGAAGCCAGCCGGCCCGCCGGAACTCAGGATCCGTCTCGCCCAGGTTGGGCAAAGATTGTCCGTGCAGATCCAGAAAGAAGGCGGTCCGTTTCCGGGAGGGGGACGCGCCGGACAGGCGTTTCCAGCGGATATCCCGGGTGGCTTTCCAGAGCCAGGCGGCCGGCGCTGCCAGTAGAGAGCGATCCAGATCAGGTTGTCGCTGGAGCAAGTTCCCCAGGCGTTGCATGTTGATCCATTCCCCCTGGGTCGCCAGCCAGGACAGCACTTCATCGTAGAGGCGCGGTTCCATCCGCCCCAACTCCAGACTGGCCAACAGCAGCGCCTCCGGATCGACCACGGCAGCCGGGCGGCTGGTCTTGACGTCGGTGCCGTTGGGGGCGGCAAACACCCCCAGCGCGGCCCACTGCTTCCATAGCAGGTTCAGCAGGCGTTGGGTAAAATCCTCCCTAAAGACTCGCAATGACATCTTCGTGCCCCAGTGCCCGAATACAGGCCTCCAGGCTGTCCCGGAATGGTTCGGACACATCGTGCTGCATGGCCCACCGAGCGGCCATTTGGATTTCTTCACGTGTCGGGTGGAGCGCCAGCAGATCGGCATAATGCCGATCCTGAGGGCCTCGGTCGACGGCCTCATAGAGTTTCAAGTGGATCTGGTCAAGCCGGTCGATGAAATGGACCGTCAAGGAAGCGCCATACATCCGGGTGCGCCATCGTTTGGCTAAACCATCCGGCAATCCTCCATCCACCAGACGGGTCGGGCCCGGATTGAGCCATTGGGACGGCAATTGAAAATCGGCCGCAACCCGGCTGGCCGCCGCTGCCAGAGCCTCCGGGAACGGGTCTGCTCCGACAATGGCGCCCTCTACGACCAGCGCCAGGACATCCACATACCGGGTGGTGCGAAGGACCAGGCCCAAAGCACCCAAAGCAGCCCCGCCACAGACCACCAATGCGAGCGGTTCCGTGCGCAGCCTGGTTAATTGTTCCCCCAGGGCTCCCATCAGTAGGTCAAGATTTTGAGGTTCTATGTCTCTCATGATTTAAATTATAACTATAGATACAATAGTTTCAAGTTAATTATTCATTCTCCTTTTGATTTTCACCCGGCTTGTAGCAGATCCCATCTTGGGGGTGATGAAATAGCATGCCGGGTAAACTCGAACCTGCACCCCTCAACTGGGAAGGCCGTCCCCTAGTGCTTTCCGATCTCTCAACCAGACATTCCCGTCAATGCCGGATCGCGCCCGAGATGTCCGAACAATCGGTTGTATCCGAGATTATTCCTGTGTCGAACGGTGGCCCCGAGAAGTTCACCGCGCCCAGAGCGCCGAAAGAGGAATGCCCCAGAGCTTGTCGCTGGAAGAAATAATCCGGTCTCCGAGATAGCACACCACCCCGGTGTGAGATTGGGAGCCGACTTGATCTCGCAGCGCGCGAAGGGCCGCAAAGTCAACTGGCGTCATGGTGATTTTTTGCCCGGTTGCCGGTGAATTTGCAAGAATCATCTTTCACTGGAAGTCGAGGCGGACTTCTCATCTTGGATCACTGTACTTCCATTTTCTGTCCGGCACGCCGGGGAAATGGGTGATGTTTTGACACAAAACTGGATCTGTTTTCGGGGCAAAAATTCTGTGGCAAAACACAAACAAAGCACTGATATAAAAGTCTTTATCCGGATTGTGACAAGGCCAGGCCCTTAGGCTTCTGGAGGAACCGCCGCGGCTCCGCCACCCGGTGGGACAACATTCCGCCAAGGGGTACTGGAACGTTTTTGACAATTTACTCAACATCTTGAGTAATTTTACTCAGGATTTTAAGCCCCGTTGAGAGGCCAGTCCTGCTGACCGAGGAACTGGTTCTGACCGACTTTGATAAATCTCATTCCCTCGTACACCCGATGCGCGGTAGATTGTTTGACTGATTTTCCAATTTGATTCATCCATCATGATTTCACAATATCCCAGCGAATCCATATTTGTCGTAGGAATCGAGACAGCTCCCGACACCAATTCGTCCTGGGTGTCGATGAAGATCAAAAGGCGATTCTCCCCTTATGGATCCGGATCACAAAGACCGAGAAGTTATCAGCGATGACAACATTGTCCGTACCAGGACCGATTGCGACAACGGGGGATTCACCATCGGCCCGGCGCCGGGTCGTGTCGATGTAATAGACATGATCCTCGCCATCACCCAACACGGCGATCAGACTGGGAGGAAGCTGATGATGGGAAGCCCGGCGCAGGCGGAGAGTCTGGCTCACCACATGATTCCATTGAGGAGGTTCATCCTCGCCACCCTGTTCAAACAATCCCGCCAACTCAAATCCTTCACCAAGCGCAGCCCCAAATTTCATCAAGAACCGCCGATAGCTGGGTGGAAATACGACACCCAGCGATTTCTCGGCCTCCCAGATAACGGATTCCGGGGCAGGGCCGGCATGCAGTCGTTTCGCGATAAGTTCTTCCAATCCCATAAGCTTAAAGGGCTCGATGCTGTTCCCTTCAGAATCAACGTAATCTCCTTGGCCATAATCTTTTGATTGTGCCACTTGAAGAATTTCCCAGGGGATGACGACGCCGTTTATTTCCAGGGAATCTGTCTCCTCATCGATATAACCAACAGCTTCAGCTTTTCCAGCATCATCCAAAACCTGGATTTCAATCCTCTGCCTCCGTTCGGGCTGTTCATGTGAGCGAAGCTTTCTGATGAAATACCACTCTCTTTCCCGACTACTGCCCATACAATCATGCCACTCTCAGCTTTCTCCAAACATTGCGTTCAGATCGTAAGATATTCCAGCGACGCAAACTCCGTCACATCGTGTAATCAGCCTCAATATTTTTTTGTGCAAACTTTGCGCTTCTTCTGCATTGTTGAAACGAACAGAGACCGACATCTCAACTGTTTCAAAGGTATGATCGGAGGGTAGGTCAACACGAGTTACCCCCGGTAATTCATTGATTGTAGAGATCAACTGTTCGTAAACTCTGGACTGTTCTGGAATTTTGACGCTGATATTGATTTTGAATACAGTTTCTTTCATCTTCATCTCCTTGTTGGATTCGTGGCACCCGGGACATATTTCTCCCCCGCTGAATTCTTCCCCTCAAGGTAGTCTTCTTTTCCCCGCCAATAGCCTTCAGAATATCTGATTTCATAGTTTGGAAACTTTTCCTGAAAGTACTTCTGATATTCTCGCCCTTTTCTAATGTGAGCTGGATCATACTTGGAAGTCCAATCGTGAATTTCAATGACCTTCCTCTCGTGATTCACGAGTACCAAATCCGGCTGAACCCCTTTTGCGAGCCTACGATTAACCGATTCCACCTGCCATTCATCGACTTGCTGCCCCTCAAATTTACGCCAAAATTCTCTGAATCTGCGGTCGTAAGCCCGCCCAGTTTTCTCGCCCATTCTCCAGAATTGTGCATACCCGCTTCTGCTGTTGACCGAGCTTGGTTTTGTACCGTCCTTCCAGCTTGACCTGAAGATGTTGCTTGTTCTGCGAGGTGTGACTCCCGTTTTTCCCCGAGTACACCCTTCGGCACTTCGGCATTTAGTCGTTCTCTCACTACGCGACCGCTGGATTCCACCACGATCCGGGCTTGGTGAGTGACCGTCACGATGATGCCAGCCTTGGTGACGTTGATCCACCCTCGGTTGGCCAAGCCCTGGACAAACTCATTGCGTTCGTCGTCCTGCAAATTGTCCCAGCGGATCAGGGTCTCGCGATAGGTGGGCAATTGTTCCTTGATCCGATCGCCAATCTGTTCCGGAAGCAGGATGGTGCCGGTCACGAGACCATCGATGAAGCTTCCGGGATTCTGTGCGCCGGTTTCCAGTTCGGCGAGCAACTCCTCGACGGCGGTCTTGTACACCTCAGAGCTGAAAATGGCTCGTCCGGCGGCGGCCGGCAGGCGTTTCGCCGCATCACCGGCAGCGGATGGGTTTTTCAGGTCCGCCAGCCGCTCGAATGTCCTGCTCGCCTGCAATTTTCGCTGGAGGATCTCTTCCGCGGACAGATTTTGGTATCCAGTCAAGTCGACGTATCGAAGAGGATTGGAGTAGGCATATAGGAACCGGTGGAGGCTGGGCGGAGTGGCGGCATCACCGAGGTAGGGATCCTCGGACAGGAAGCGGCCGATCTCGGGATCGTAGAAGCGCGCCTTGAAGTAGTACAGACCGGTGGCGGGATCGAACTCGTGGCCGGTGTAAGTGAGGCGGTTGGAATCCGCGGGGCTCGAGGCTGGGGACTCGGGGCTCGGGGAGAAAGCGCCCTGGATGTAGGCCAGGTAGGTGGCCCAGCAGTAAAGGCCGTTCTCGTCCAGGTCGGGATCGATGACCAGGGTATCGGCGGCGGCCCGCAGTCCGGGTTCGCCGGACCCGGAACCCGTTCTGAAAGCCATTTGTCCCGGGGCTGGCAGACCCGGACTACCTGCCAATGGACCCGGAGTACTTGCCGTCAGACCAGGAGTGCCCGCTGGCACGTCCAGCTCGCGGTAGTTGCCCCAGGCGTCATAGAGGTACGCCTCGGCGACGGCGCCGTCGGCGGCGGTCAGGTTGACGGTGGAGCCGAGGGCGTCGAGGTGGTAGAAGAGCAGACCGGTGACGGGAGAAGCAGAACGAACGTCGAACGTCGAACGTTGAACGCCGAACGCGGAACGGGAGACGGGAGACGGGAAACGGGAGGAAGGAAGGGACAGCGAAGAGGAAGGCGGCGGGAATGTAGAGGCAGTTTCCGCCGGATGAGACGAGCGGTTGTAGAACTGATCCTCTTCCGTGATCATCCGGGCGTCCGACGAGCCGGGGAGGAGTTGCCCGCGCGGCCTCGTGGAAGGAACTCGAGTGGGGAAGACACTCCCACTCGGAGCAAGAGTGCCTGCTGCGGTCGACGGCTGGCTGGCGGAGGATGGCTCGAAGCCGGTCGCCGGTCGCCCGTCACCGGGCGCCTTCCCGGCTTCCGGCGGGGCGTACAGTTCCACCGCCAGAAGCTCGTTGCCGTACAGGTACTGGCGGGACTTGTAGGGAGTGCGCCCATCCGGACTGAAGCCGTATTCGGCCAGGACCGCCTCCTCGTCGTAGACGTAGAGGCGGGTCTCTGTCGGCATGGGGTCGCCGCCCAGAGCCATGAAGCGGCTGTCGGCGGCGATGCGGCGGCCGCGGTAGTCGTAGCGAAACTCGGCCAGGAGCTCTTCGGTCGTCCCCCCGTCGGGTGTGAGCGTGAGCTGCCGCACCCGGCGCAGCCTAGCGGCGGCGTCCCAGTCGAAGACCAGGCGGGACTGCTCCGTGCCGGGGACGATCCCGCCGTCGGGGCCGATGACGCCGGTGATCCGGGCCACCGTGTTGCCGGCGGCGTCGTAGAGGTAGCGGGTGCCGCGCTCCGGCGCCAGTGCATCCGTCACCGCCTCCAGGCGGTGGAAGCGGCTGTAGCGGAAGCACCGGTCCTTCACGAGGCGCAAGACGGTTCCGTCCGGCGCATGCTCCCGGGCGACTTCCCGCAGGCGGTTGCCGACCAGGTCATAGGTGTATTCCACACGCCGGTAGGGGGCGCCGGCATCCGCCGGATGGTACTCAACCCAGACCAGGCGGTCGAGCCGGTCGTAGCCGTACCGGGTGATAGACGGAACGGCGGCCCACATCGGGTCGGTGGCGCGCCGGGCGGGGGTGGCGTTCCACTCCCGCATCTCGGTGCGGTTGCCGTTGGGATCGTAGTCGTACTCGTAGCGGCTGACCAGTTCTCCCGTTGCGGTGCGGCACTCCAGGCTGCGCAACCAGGCGTTGTCGTAGTATTCGTAGCGGGAAACGACACCGTTGGCGTACGTCAGGGTCTTGGTCAGTCCGTCCGGGTAGTACTCGTACTGAGCAATGGAGTCAGTAAAGTCTCCCTGGGGCCATGCGGCCAGCCACCCGGCAGACAGGAATAGGAGCCAGATGAGAAATCGCACTCTCCCCATGAATCTTCCGACTATGGTGAATCAATGGGCGGAAAATAACATGAAAGTAATCTTGCGCCAAGCGGATTTTGGTCTAGACGCAGATTCGGTTGTGGAGAAACCGGGCGATGGAGACCAGGAAGGGATTCTTGAACCAGGGATTGCATTTGGCAATCCTCTCCCAATTCAGTTGCTCCTCCGCTTATTTACCTATGCAACCAAGTTAACGAATGGACAGGTTGAGGCCGAGAATCCTCGCCGTCCTGCGACACCTGGGCCACAGAACGAGCAGGTCGTTGCGCATTTTCGGAAAATGAAACGAATCACTGGGGGGACGCTGATTGCAAGATTGGTACGTCCGGTGCGAATACAACGTGCGCCCCGGATTCCGAAGGCGGGTATGTAAGATCATGACCTGGCGGTACTGGGCAATCTCACTTCGAAACAAGACAAATCACGAACCAAGCCATTTTGAAATTTTTCTGGCATTGCTGGTATAGGCTATCTACTGCCAAGTACCGAGCCGTTTGGAAGCTCACCGCGCGGTGTCACCAGTGTGACACGAGGGTTTCTATATTCAGCACGGGTTTTGCGTAAACCCTTGATAAATCTGGTGCGCCTGGCACGAATCGAACGTGCGCCCCCCGGTTCCGGAGGCCTGGATCCCCCTGTGGGCCGGCGTCGCCACCCGGCGCCAAGCCGAGCGGGTTCGCGACGCGCTGATGGACCCGACCCGGTTCCGCACCCATCTTCCCTTCCCCACGCTGTCCGCCGACCATCCCGCCGCGGCCCTGGACGGCTACTGGCGGGGGCCCGTCTGGCTGGATCAGGCCTTCTTCGGGCTGGCCGGCCTGCGCCGCTGCGGCTTCCAACAGGAAGCGGATGCGCTGGCCGAACAGCTCCTGGCCACCCTGCAGGGCGCTGCCGACTCCCCCGCGCCGCTGCGCGAAAACTACGATCCCGTCACCGGGCGCGGACTGCGGGCGTCCCATTTCAGTTGGACCGCCGCCCACCTGCTCCTGATCCTGAAGGACCGGCTCCTGCTTCCGTAAAGAACCGCTTGCATCCAAACGTTGACTGTTTTAGTATTGCAATTTTAACAGAGATAAAGCTTTACACATTGACTACACAGGAGACCTGTTATGGGCGTAATCGAAGTGAACGGCAAACAGCACGAGCTCAACGAAGAAGGCTTCATGGTGAATCCCATGGACTGGAATCGCGACATTGCCGTTGCGCTGGCCCGGCAGGAAGAAGGTCTGCAGGAGCTTTCCCCTGAGCACTGGGCGGTGATCGAGTTCATTCGGGCATACTTCATGGAAAAGCAGCTGGCACCCATGGTCCGGGCGATCTGCAAGACCACCGGCTTCCCGCTGCGCCGGATCTACGAGATGTTCCCGTCGGGTCCGGCCAAGGGCGCGTGCAAGCTGGCGGGGCTCCCGAAGCCCGATGGCTGCGTGTGAACCGCCGATGGCCGGGCTCGATCCGCTCCGTCTGGCCGTGCTGGCCGCCGCCGCGTGGTGCCTGACGGCGCTGGTGTTCCAGACCGTCCGCGCGTACCGGTTCGGCAGCCATGAGCTCCATTCGGCGGCGGCGGGTGTTTCTCTGAAGGGCATCGCCTACGCTTTCGGGCCCGGCATGATGCCGTGGGGCAAGGAGAGCGCCGCCCGGCATCTGCCCACCTACCTGACCGGAATCGGGTATCACGGCGCGGTGTTCGCCGCCCTGGGTTATCTCGTCACCGTGATGAGCCACATCGCTCTGCCCGCAGAATGGAGGATTCCGCTCACCGTCGTCTTCGCGGCGGGCGCCATCGGCGGGATCGGCCTGCTGGCTAAGCGCGCGGTCAAGCCGGTGCTCCGCAGCATCAGTTGCCCGGACGACTTCGCCGCCAACGTGCTGGTGGACCTGCTGCTGGCGGCAGCCATCGCCAGCTTGTGGATTCCGGCCGCGGACGCCGTCCTTCTGGCGACGGCCACCTTGCTCTTCCTATATATACCGTTGGGAAAAATTCGCCATTGCTTCTTCTTCTTCTACAGCCGGATCCTGTTCGGCATCTTTTTCGGCCGGCGGGGCGTGCTGCCGCCGCGGCCGCGGGAGTCGCAGCCATGACCGCCGAGCCCACCAAAGACATCCTGGAAGAGCGTCTCGGGCGACTCACCCCCGCCGACATCCAGAAAGCCGTCGAGACCTTTCGCGCCGCGCTGGGGCACCAGGGCGCCGCCGACCTGAACGCCTGCGTCCACTGCGGGCTGTGCGCCGATACCTGCCACTACGCGCTCACTTCGGACCAGCCGGAGAATCCGCCGGCCTACAAGGTCAACCTGGTAATGGCCGTGTTCAAGCGCTATTTCACCCGGCTGGGCCGGATCGTCCCCGGCTGGGTGGGCGCCCGGGAGCTGGACGAGACGCTCACGCGCGAATGGGTGGACGTGCTGTTCGGCCGCTGTTCGCTCTGCGGCCGCTGCAACCTGAACTGCTCGGTGGGGCTCAACATCACCGCACTGATCACCGCGGCCCGGGCCGCGCTCACCGCCATCGGGCTCATCCCGCCCGAGCTGCAGTCCACCATCACCACCGCGTACACCACCGGCAACAACATGGGCATCGCCCAGGACGACTGGGTGGAAACGGTGCAGTGGCTGGAAGAGGAGCTGCGGGCCGAGACCGGCGACCCGACCGCCCGGATGCCCCTCGACCTCCGTGGCGCGCGGATGCTCTACACCGTCAACCCGCGCGAGCCGAAATTCTTTCCCCTGTCGCTGCTGGCCGCCGGCAAAGTGTTTTACGCGGCCGGCGAGAGCTGGACGCTGGCCACCGACCACTACGACGTGACCAACTACGGCCTCTACAGCGGCGAGGCGCCCGTGGCCGGCGAGCTGTCGGACCGGCTGGTGCGGACCGTGGAACGTCTCGGCTGCCAGGAGCTGATTCTGGGCGAGTGCGGCCACGGCTTCAATGCCAACCGCTGGGAGGCGCCCGAGTGGCTGTCGAAGCGCTACCCGTTCCGGGTGCGGAGCGTGCTGGAGCTGA
>JAAYUB010000094.1 GCA_012517875.1 Acidobacteriota bacterium
CGGGCGGCGGCGGCGCCGGGGGGGCGGTCGCGCCGCGCACGCGATTGAGCGTGAGCTGGCGCATCTTGTCGTAGTCGGGCGCGTTGGTGCCCGGCGTCGCCTCGATGAGCGCCAGCAGCAGGGTGTCGCCCTGCAGGTGGGCCTCGAAGTAGACGGCGCCGTCGGGGCCGGAGCAGGCGCCCACGGCCACCTCCTCGCCGGGCTCCACCATCCCCTCGACGCGGTACTGCATGCCGGTGGTGCTGCGCAGCGTGCCGGTGACGTTGCCGGCGGCGTCCTGCTGCAGCACCAGGGTGATGGTGACGGAGTCGTGACGCAGCTCGTAGGTGCCGGTGTAGACGACACCCCAGGCGGCCGCGGACATGACGGTCACCAGAATGACACAGGCCAGGTGCGGTCTCATGACCCCTCCTTTGCGGTGATGCCCGTCACCGCCAGCCAGAATACAGTGCCGGCCAGCTGCATTGCAGCCGGCAGTCCGGCGCGCTCGGCCGTCCCGAGCGGGGCGATGGGAAGACGATGCTGAATCTATTGTATCACTTTCGGCGGCGGCGGGGACGGCGCCGGTCGGCGCCGCCCTCGCGGGACGGTTCGTCCGCTTCGCGGCGGCGGGGAACGGCGCGGGGTTTGGGCAACTCGTCGGGCGGGGCCAGCGGCGCGTGGAGCGCCGCCTGGTAGGCGTCGTCGAGCACCATCGCCAGCAGCGTCAGCTCGTCCTCGCCCTCGGCCAGGCTGCGGGCCAGCGGCAGGAAGCGGCGCATTCGCTCCACCTGCAGCTTGTCGCGCTGGCGCAGCCGCCCCTCGAGCAGGGCGGTGAGACGCTGGGCCACGAGCTTCTCCACGTCGGCCGCGTCGGGCAGGGGGCGCGTCTCGATGGGGATCTTGAATTTCTTCGCCAAGCGCACCAGCTCGATCCCCTCCATGGGCGAGACCAGCGAAATGGCCGTGCCGGTGCCGCCGGCGCGGCCGGTGCGGCCGGTGCGGTGGATGTACGCCTCGGGGTCCTCGGGCACCTCGTAGTTGAATACGTGGGACAGGTGCAGGATGTCGATGCCCCGCCCCGCCAGATCGGTGGAGACGAGGAAGCGGAGCTTGCGGTCCCGCAGGCGCTGGAGCACCTGGTCCCGCGCCGCCTGGCCGAGGTCGGCCGAGAGCTGGTCGGCATCGTAGCCGAAGCGCTGGAGCACCGTGGCCACGTAATTGACGCGCATCTTGGTGTTGCAGAAGATGATGCCGGCCTCGGGGTTCTCGAACTCGATGATCCGGATGAGCGCCCGGTCCTTGTCCATGGGCGGGACTTCGTAGCAGATGTGGGTGGTCTCCTCGACGTGGATGACGTCCGTGCTCAGGCTCAGGAATCCGGGGTGGTCCAGAAATTGGGCGGCGAGCTTGCGCACCAGCGGCGGGTAGGTGGCCGAGAACATGAAGCCGGTGCGCCGGGGCGGCAGATAGGCGTGGATGGCCACCATGTCGGGGTAGAAGCCCATGGACAGCATCCGGTCCGCCTCATCGAACACCAGCACCTGCAGGCGGTTCAGCTTCAGCGTGCCGCGGAGCAGGTGGTCCAGGATCCGGCCGGGGGTGCCCACCACGATATGGGCGCCTTGACGCAGCCCGTCGAGTTGCGGCCCGTAGCCGACGCCGCCGTACACCGACAGGGGCCGGACGCCGGTCCCGGCGCCGAGCTTTTCGACGTCGTGGAAGACCTGCTGGGCCAGTTCCCGCGTGGGCACCAGCACCAGGGCCTGGGGGGCGGCCAAATCGGGCTTGATCCGGGCCAGGATGGGGAGCACGAACGCGGCGGTCTTGCCGGAGCCGGTTTTCGACTGGACCATGACGTCCCGGCCGGCCATCACGTAGGGGATCGCCCGGGACTGGACCGGCGTCAAGGCGGTCCAGCCCATCCGGGCTACGGCCTCGCGTTGGGCCCGCGGCAGGTCGTCGGCGGTGATGGCGGGCAGGGGGTTGTCCGGTTCCACCAGATGGAAACCGGGCTCGGCGGACTCATCGACCGGATCGGCTGCAACCGGCGCCGCCGGGGGGGCGGCCGGCGGCGCGGCGTCGCCGGCGCCGACTGGGCCGAAGGTGCGGTCGTGGTCGGGCGCCTCGGCGGGCGGGAAATCGGGACGGTCGTCGGACTGGGTCATGAAATACACCTCGATGATTTGACTTGGAGCGTCGGGCGTCCGGGGATCGTCCGCGCGGCGAAGGCCCATTATAAACCGAAACGGTGAATCGGTGAATCGGTGAATGGGTGAATCAGCCGAACGAATCGGTGATGTGCGGCAATGAACATGGAGTGAGCTCTGCGCCTCAGCGTCTCCGCGGTGAATGGATCGATGGCGCGATCACTTCTGCCACAGGTAGCTGAGCTTGATGAAGAGGCCGCGCTGGGCGGTCAGCCACGAGCCGTCGCCGGAGCGCCACTCCCCGTCGTCCCAGTCCTGCCGCTGGACGAGCGAGCCGTAGCCCACGAACATGACGGTCCCGGGGATGTAGGTGTAGGAGACCAGAAAGTCCGTGAGCACCCGCTGCCGGTAGCTGTCGTAGCGGAGGGTGGCGCGGACGAACCACGACTTGTTGAACTGGTAGGTGGTGCGCCAGTTGGCCACGGCGGCGGTGTACAGGTTACCGCCGTCGGGGTGGTCCATGGCGTTGCGCCGGACGTCCATGGTCAGGTTCAGCTTGGTGTCGGGCTGGACGGTGACGTTGCCGCCGACGCTCAGGGAGTTGCCCAGCACGGGCGCGGCGAGGTCGTAGTAGGTGTCGCGGCCCGTGTTGAAGTTGAAACCGAAGCGGAACCAGTTGGTCGCCTGCAGGCTGCCCTGGACCCGGAAGATTCCGGGGTGGAACAGCCGGCCCGCCCAGGCCTCTTGGCAATGGATGTAGTCGAGCCGCAGGGAGCCTTGGCGGACGAAGTTCATCCGGAGCGCGGCGAGCGCCAGGTAGTCGTCCATCCCGGTGACGGTGTCGTGGAGCGCGAAGGCATAGAGGAACGGATTGACGCTCTTGATCCAGGCCCAGCGGTCCGACTTCGGCTGGTAGACGGGGCCGAAGTAGCCGATGATCCGGTTGATACCGGTGCGCTGGTAGAAGGCGGTGTCCATCCGGAAACCCGGATCGTAATGTTCCAACGCGGTACAGATTCCAAGCGACGGCGTGCTGTATTCGTATGTCAGGATGGCGGCGGCGCCGTCAGCGGCCGACGCGCCGTCGGCCCGGGTCCGGCTGTAGAGGGCGAAGCCGCTGAACTGGTGGCGGTCGCCGAGACGGTACTGGAAGTCGGCGCCGGCGACGCGGTTGGCCTCGCCCGCGAACGTGCGGCTGGTGACGATGCCGCCGATGTAGTTGTCGCCGCTCAGGGTGTAGTTGGCCCGGCCGATCATGTAGCCGGCGCGCTTCCCCTCGTTGGGGATGACCTCGCCGTCGAGCTCGCGCCCCGGCCACTCGTCCCCGGCGGCGAGGAAGCCGAAGGCCACCCGGCCCTGGTTGCCGGTGGTCTTGACGCCCCACAGCGGATCCACGATGGTGCGGGTGTGGACGGCGGTGCTCATGTTGAAGTCGCCGTTGGTGGCGGCCAGGCTGAAGATGCCCATGTTCTCCATGAAGAACGGGCGTTTCTCGCTGTAGAAGATGGGGTAGCGCTGGTTCACCTCCACCTGGAAGGCGTCGCTCTCCACCTGGCTGAAGTCGGGGTTGACGGTGGCTTCGGCGGTGATGGAGGAGGTGAGGCCGTACTTGACGCCGACGCCGAAATCGGGCGAATTCTCCGCCGGCGCCCACTCGTCGGGGGTCTGCCGCACCTGGTCGCGGCTGTAAGTGAAGCTGGGCAGGACTTCCAGGACGAGCGGCCGCTCCAGGTTCTCGAGGCGCACGGTGGTGTGGGAGTTGAGCAAACCGGCGCCCGGCGGCAGATCCGGCCAGGAGCCGCTCTGGCCCAGCCGGCTGATCCGCCGCCAGAACAAAACGCCCATGGTCACGTCGGCGCCGCTACGGAACCGGATGCTCTTCCACGGGATCCGGACCTCCACCTGGTAGCCGTCGGCGGTGATGCGGCCGGCGCTGTCCCAGACCCAGTCGGGCGCCGAGTTCTCTCCCTGGCCGGCGGTGTTCAGGAGGTCGCCCTGGATGCCGCTCGGGTTGATGAAGAACTCGTAGCCGTTCTGCCGGCTGTTGAAGGTGTCGATGGAAAAGCCCACCCAGTCGTCGTTGAAAATGTTGTCCCGGCGGGTGACGCTGGTTTTGATCTGGCCGGGTTCCGTGTCGTGGCAGAAAAACGCCGCATAGAGATATTTTTTGTCGTAGGCCAGCCAGGCTGCAGTGGTCTGGGGGAGCTTTGCGCCGAAGGCCGGGTTGTAGGTCACGAACTGTCCGCTCGCCAGGGGCGCGCCCTGCCAGACCGCGTCGTCAAGCACGCCGTCGATGACCGGCGCGGCGGCCGCTTTCGCGACCTTCAGCGGTTCGACAGCGGCGGCCTGCAGGCGGCCTGCGGACGGCGACAGGAGCAGGAGCAGCAGCAGCGTGGCTTCCACCGCTTCGGCACGGCATCGGATGAGGTGTCGGTTCACGGTCTATCCCCGCCAGTCAGCGTTCCCGTCGGCGCTGGAGGCAACGTCGTCAGCGCATGGGTGCTGGTTTATACGCTGCCGGGATTGAAATCGTTCGACGCAGGGGTGATAGTGGGACGAAGCGGACCGCGGCCGGTACCGGCGGGCGGCGGCGCCGAGGTGTCGGGCCGTGCGGCTGGAGTTACTTGTGCTGGTCCAGGTAGCGCTGCATCTCGGCGGCGGCGGCCTTGAGCTGGGCCAGGGTGTGGAGACGCTCGAAGGAGGCGCAGCAGTACTCCTCCCCCTTGCGCGGGCCGTCCTTAATGATGCAATACACCTTGTGGGCGCTGAAGTACTGGTCGCCGCGCTTTTCGGCGCTGGCCAGGATCTCCACCCGGCTGCCGCTGTGGAACGTCCTCAGGTAGACCGGGTAGATGGCGGTGTAGGTTCCCACAATGTCATCGGAAGCCGGTTGGGCCGCCGGCTTGTCCGGCGGGGCCGATCGGTTGCCTGTCGCGGCGGCCCGGGCGCGCCGGACGATCTCGGCGATGACGTGGTCGCCGGTTTCCGGCCCGTAGGCGGTTTTCCGGCCGGGGTTGACGGTGAAGGCCGTGTAATTGTACTGCCGCATGGTTTCGATCCAGGCCTTCAGGGGCAGGCCGTTCCAGACGCTTCCCTTGAAGCCGGCGAAGTGGCCGTCCGTGCCCCCCTGGGCCCACAGGTCGAAGGTGTATGGGACGCCGTCGATCACCACCACCAGGCAGACATGATCCAGGTTCACGTCGAAGAACCAGCCCTTCTTGATGCGCTGGAATCCTTCCTTGGACGCCATCACGGTGCAGAGCTGGTCGTCCTTGAAGCCGGCGCCGGACAGGACGTCGTTGACCACCATGGCCAGGTCCTGGCAGGTCCCCAGGGACTGGTCGCCGTGCTTGGCGGCGGACCAGATCCGGCCGAAGTAGGAGTAGTTGGGGTCGACGCCGCGGCGCTTCAGCTCCTGGCCCAGGCGGATGACCATGTGCTGCGCCCGGGCCAGCGGCTCGGCGGGGGCATACCGCGCCTCATTGGCGCCCCACTCGCGCCAGTCGAAATACTCGCCGCCGGCTCCGGTGGCGGAGAGGATGACGGTGACGGTCAGGATGAAGAACACAATGCGCCGCATGGGACCTCCGGTGTCGCGGGTGATGATCGAACCATGGGATCCGGACGCCTCCATTATACCGCGGCGGCACCGGCGGGGTATGGGCAGGCGGGTGCGCATCGGGGGCTCGGGTGTGGACCGGGGCGGTTCAGCCGAGGAGGTACTTCCGGATGCGGCCGAGGATGCTGCGCTTGGCGTCGGACTTGACGTCATCCGTTCCGGCGCCGGCAGTGGCGCGGAGGCGCTCTTCGACCATCTGCTCGATCTTGGCGATGAAGCCCTCGTTGCGCTTCAGGATGGCATCGAAGCCGTCCTTCTCGATGACCAGCACCTGCAGCGGCTCGGCCGCGATGACGGTGGCCCCGCGCGGCTCGCCGGTGAACAGGGCGATCTCGCCGAACAGCTCGTGCTGGCCGAGCGCCGCGACCTTTTTGCCGTCCTTCTGGATGTCGACGCTGCCCCGCAGGATGACGAACATGCTCCGGCCCACATCGCCATCGAGGGCCACGACGGCCCCGGCCGGATACTCGACGATCTCGGCGCTGGCGGCGACGGCGGCCATCTCCTCGCTGTTAAGGATGCGAAACATGTCCACCTGAGCCAGCGCCTCGCGGACCCGCTCGCCGTTACCGTCGGCGGCGGATGCGGACGGCCGGCGCTCGAGCTGCAGCGTCCGGATGGGAAAGGGGATGGTGATGTGGTGGCGCTGGAAGTTGTACCAGATGGCGCGCAGCACGGCGCCCTCCAGGCGGCGGTAGCCGGTGTAGCTCTCGATGTGGAAGCGGACGCGGTAGTCGATGGAGAAGTCGTTGAACTTGACGATGTACACCACCGGCTCCGGCTGCCAGAGCACGCCGGGCGTGGAGAGCACCGCCTGTTTGAGCACCTGCATGACCAGGTCGGGATCGTCGGCGTAACTGGTCCCGATGGTCAGGGTGCGCACCGCGTTGTGGCGGGTCAGGTTCTGGAAGCGCTTTTTGGTGAAATCCTGGTTGGGGACCACCACCAGTTCGTTGTCCGTGGTGAGCAGCTGCACGGAGCGCCAGGTCAGCTCCTTGACCTGGCCGATGGTGTCGTCCACCTGGATCCAGTCGCCCGGCCGGAGCGAATCCTCGAAATGGAACACCGTGCCGGCGATGAGGTTGATCAGCGTGTCCTGGACCGCCAGGCCGATCACCACGGTGAGCACGGCGGACGTGGCCAGCACCGGGGTGATGTCGATGTTGAAGATTTCTTTCAGCAGGAGGAGGAACAGGATGGCGTAGGCCACGCCGATGCTCAGGTCCCAGACCAGCCGGGTGATGGACACGCCCCGGCGGGCGAGCCACGCCTGGGTGAGATCGCGGATGAGATAAATGCTGATGGCCACCAGCAGGAAGATGAACACCGAGTCGGCGGCCTTGAGCAGGTGGTACGACACGGTGATCAGGCCGGCGGCGGCGGCGTCCCGGAACACCTGGACCAGGCAGGTCACCAGCAGGAGACGGGAACTCCGGCGGAGCAGGGGAAGGGCGCGGCTGAGCGCCCACAGGACCAGGCCCAGAACGAGAAAGACCCAACTGGTGGTGAACTCGGCCAGGTGCAGGTTCATGGCGCCTCCGCAAAAGTCGAGTCTACCACAAGCTATCCCAAGGTAAAAGTGGGGGGCGGGCGCGGTCTGCTGCGTAGTAGCGCCCGTCCGTCGGACGGGCGCCGGGAGACGCGGCAGGAAGTGGCGGGATTTCGATACGTCCTTGCCGCACGGTGACGCCCGATTCGTTTCGGACGGTCAGGTTGCCGGCGCTTTCCGCGAGCTGCAGGTTCAGCTCGAGGGCGCCCAGATAGATGCTGTTGGGCGCGCCCTGGTCGTGGACGTTGGTGGGCTGATCCCATTCGCCCATGAGCACCGGATGGTTGTTCTCCACGGTGAAGTCCAGCCGGACGTCGTCCCGGCCGGCGGTGAAATGCAGCCGGGCCGTGAAGTCGGGCACCGCCCGCGCGGCGTCATCCGGGATGCTCCCCTCCACCCGCACCACCGCCTGCAGCGGACCGCTGCGCTCCACCGCCACCACGGTGGCGCGCGGGGTGAAGTCGGGCGCGCCGCCGGCGACCACGCTCCGGTCCTGCGAGGGTCGGTAGCGAATCGCCTCGACGGCCGCCAGCGGTTCGAGCTGGATCTGTCCGGACACGGTAACCTGTCGCAGCAGGTTGAACGCGGCGCCGGTGGCCAGATCGAACCGGGCGGCGCCGGTGTCGATGCGGAGTTCTCCCGGCGTGTGGCTGTCGAGTTGAACCGCAACGGGCGGGGCGGGGACCGGACCCCTCGTCGTCAAGGACCAGCGATTGACTGCCGCCTGCGGCGAGGGCGGCCAGACAGCCCGCCAGCACCCACCGGACGGGAGCGGTCACCTGATCGGGTGGTCCGCCCCAGCGCGACAGCACTTCGAACTGGGCGGGGACGGGCGCACCCGCGACCACCCGCAGCCGAAGCTGCGTCGTGTCGCTCAGGTTCCGGCTCCGTGGCAACGGCACACCGAATACGGCGTACTCACCGCGCCGCGCCACGCCGGCGCTAGGTGATGGTGACGGGGAACGCGTGTTGGGCTGCGACCGGACTGGCAGCGGCCAGCGCCAGCCCGCACGCCGCCGCCCGCAGCATCCACAGCCGGCTGTTCATGAATCCCCTCTCCGAATGCCAGGCGTTCAATCCCCCAGGTACTGATTCACCATCTGCAGGATGCGCGGCGGGAGCGCATCGCTCAGTCCGGCCAGCAGCTGGCGGCACTCCAGGAGTTCCCGGAAGGGGATCTCCGAGCGCCAGTGCGACTCGAGCCGGGAGACGGCGCCGCTCTGGATCAGCAGAAAGAACGCCGTGAACGCCACCCACAGGTCGTCCAGCCGCCGGCGGGCGCTCTGTTCGTCGGTATCCGGCAGAAAATCGTTGGGGTCGGCGATGTACAAGACCGCGGCGGCGGCGAGGCGGCGGTCAACACCCGGCATCTCCATGTCGTAGGCGACGCGGCGCAGCAGCCGGAACAGGTCCGGCAGAAAGCGGACCATCTGGTCGGCTCCGTCCGGCAGCATGCCCGCAGACCATTCCGCCACCAGAACCTGCAGTTGGCGGTAGACGCGGTCGAAGCAGTTCTCGGTCATTGCCATGACGCCCCTCCCGGCCGCTCGATCCGGCTGCCTGTAACCAGATTATGCTTGAGGTCATTGTACTCCCGGGCGGGCGGGGACGCAACGCCGGCGGGAGCGCCTTGCGGCCTGGCGACCGCGAGTTCCCGAGTGCCGCGCGTTCGATGAATGCGCGCCGGGTGCAGCAGAAGACCGGGTGATCTTGCTGTGGCCGGACTCGCGCACGGTGTGCGCGAAGTACGTGGACGCAGCAAAAAAACGGCGGGGCCGGGGGGCTCCGCCGGGTGTCGCTCGGGTGCAGTCGGTCGATTACTTGACGTCCGCCTTGCAGAACTTGTCCAGCCAGGCGATGACGGTGTCGTGCCAGAGGATGGAGTTGTGGGGCTTGAGCACCCAGTGGTTTTCGTCGGGGAAGTGCAGGAACCGGCTCTCGACGCCGCGACGCTGCAGGGCGGTGAAGGTGGAGAGCCCCTGCGTATCCACCACGCGGTAATCCTTGCCGCCGTGGATGACCAGCGTGGGAGTCCGCCAGTTCTTCACGTAATCGATGGGGTTGTGCCGGGTGTAGTGCTCCGGCTTTTCCCACGGCAGCCCCTCATGGTCCCATTCGGGGAACCAGAGTTCCTCGGTGTCGTAGTAGGCCATCCGCTCGTCCAGGTTGCCGTCGTGGACCACGAGCGCGCGGAAGCGGTCGGGCCAGTTGCCGGCGATCCAGTTGATCATGTAGCCGCCGTAGGAGGCGCCGAGCGCCGCCACCCGTTCGCCGTCGAGCCAGGGGTATCTGGCTACCGCGGCCGCCAGCCCCTTCTGGAGGTCCTCCAGCGGCTTGCCGCCCCAATCGCCCCGGATCGCGTCGCAGAACGCCTGGCCGTAGCCGGTGGAGCCGTGGAAATCCACCATCACCGCGGCATAGCCGGCGCCGGTGTAAGCCTGGGGGTTCCAGCGGTAGTGGAAGTGGTTGCCGAAAGAGCCCTGCGGCCCGCCATGGATGAGATAGGCCACCGGGTACTTGCGCGCCGGATCGAAGTCCGCCGGCTTGACCACGTAGCCGTAGACGGTCTCGTTGTTCCAGCCCTTGAAGGTGAACTGCTCGAAGTCGCCCATTCGGGCCGCCGCCACCTTGGCATCGTTGATCGCGGTGATTTTGCGGACGCTGCTCCCGTCGGGCCGGACGGTGTACAGTTCCACCGGCGATTTCAGGTGGTCGAGGCCGTACAGGATCACGTCACCGGCCGGGCTCGGGTCGCTCACCGTACCCTGCTCCACCACCACGCGGGCGGCGCCGGTGGCGACGTCGATGGCGAACAGCGAGGTTTGGCCCAGGTTGTCGGCCGCGGCATAAATGGTCTTGCTGTCGGGGGACCAGGCGATGTTCTGGGGGGAGCGGTCCCAGCCGGGGGCCAGTTCCTTGGCCGCGCCGTCCGGCCAGGCGCGAAGCATGATCGCATAACGGTCGGCCTCGTAACCCGCCCGTTTCATGGCCAGGTAGGCCAACGTCTTGCCGTCGGGGGAGAAGGCGGGCTGGGTGTCCCAGGCCGGATTGTCGGTAAGCTTCTTCGGCGGCGCGGAGGCGTCGACAGGCGCGAGGTACAGGTCGAAGTTGGTGGACCACGCCTCCGCACGGCCGGCATCGCGGGCGGTGAAGACCACGCCCCGGCTGTCGGGGGTGAACGTGAACTCCTCGGTGCCGCCGAACGGCTTGCTCGGCGCATCGGCATCCATGCCCGCCATCAGGTCCACCGGCTCGCCGCCGGCCATCGGCATCACAAAGAGGTGGCTGCGCCGCCCGTCGGTCCAGGTGTCCCAGTGTCGGACGAACAGGCGGTCCCAGATCCTGCCGGTGGCCTTGCTCTTCTCGAGTTCGGACAGGCGGCTCGCGGTCTCGGCGACGGTCTTGAGATCAGGATACACATCCATGGAGAACAGCAGCAGCTTGCCGTCGGGGGAGATGCCCAGGTTGGCCACGTCCAGCGGCAACTTGGTCACGGGCGTGGCTTCACCGCCGTCCAGGCGGATCCGCCACACCTGCGACGATCCGGAGCGGGTGGACAGGAAGAAGATGCATCCCCCGCAGGGGGACCAGACCGGGTTGTTGTCGCCGGCCTCGTGGGTGGTCAGGCGGCGCAGCCCCGTGCCGTCGGTTCCCACCACCCAGAGGTCGGTGCGGCCGCGGTTGGCGTCGAGGTCGGTGCGGCGGAGCGTGAAGACCACCAGCTTGCCGTCGGGCGAGACGGCCGGCTCGGAGACCCGGTCCATGGCCAGCATGTCGTGGACCGAAAACGGGTGCGTCTCCGTGGCGGGAGTGGCGCCCATCACGCCGGCACCCAGGGCGATCGACAGAGCCAGAACAAGCCATCCGATGCGCATGTGGTATTCCTCCATGATGTGGTGATGAATCGGTTCATTGCGGTGTCAGGTCCAGGGGCGTTCCCCGGCGCCGTCAGAACCCCTATTTGAACACAAAGAGTTGCCGGACACAAAAACAATCTCCCGTGGTCGCGGCGCCCCGTCGTGCGCGGGACCCGCGGCGTGATCCGGTTCAGCGGGAATTGCCGGCGTCGGCTCCGGCGTCATCCGGCGGCTCTTCCCGGCGGGTGGGCGGCGGCGCAGCCTGTCCCCCGTACCGGGCGTAGGCGCTGATGATGAGCTGGACCAGGGAGTGGCGGACCACGTCGCGTTCGTCGAAGTAGCAGAAGCGGATCCCCTCGATGTCGCGGAGGATCTCGCGGGCCTGGATCAGGCCGGAGACCTTGCCGTTGGGCAGATCCACCTGGGTGATGTCGCCGGTGACCACGACTTTGGAGTTGATCCCGATGCGCGTCAGGAACATTTTCATCTGTTCCGGCGTGGTGTTCTGCGCCTCGTCGAGGATGATGAACGAATCGCTCAGCGTCCGGCCGCGCATGAAGGCCAGCGGCGCGATCTCGATGACCTCGCGCTCCAGCAGCTTCTGCACCCGCTCGTAGTCCAGCATGTGATACAGGGCGTCGTAGAGGGGCCGCAGATAGGGGTTGACCTTCTCCTGCATGTCGCCGGGGAGGAAGCCGAGCTTTTCGCCCGCCTCCACCGCCGGCCGGGTAAGGATGATCCGGGCGACCCGCTTGTCCAGCAGCAGGTTCACCGCGGCCGCCACGGCGAGAAACGTCTTGCCGGTGCCCGCCGGACCGATGGCGAACACCAGGTCCTGCCGGAAGATCTCCTCGACGTAGAGACTCTGGTTACGGCTCTTGGGGCAGATCTTGCGGTGGCCGGCCTGGATCACCCGCGGGTTTTGGAAGAAGTCGTTGAGGCTCAGGGCGGTGTTTTCGGCGATCTCGCGGACGGCCCGGCGGACCATGTCCCGGTCGGGGGCGACGCCGTCGGCGTAGAGGCGGGCGAAATCCTCGAGGATGCCGCGGACCACGGCGGTGTCATCGGCGGCGCCTTCGAGCTGGAGCTGGTGGCCGCGGATGTGGATATCCACGTTGAACAGCGATTCCAGGAGTTTGAGGCTTTCCTTCTGCTTGTCGAACAGAAACTCGAGACTCTTGGGATCCAGCACCAGTTGGACCAAAACACCATCCTCCCGCCCGTCGATCGCCCGCTATCTTAATGAATGGCGGGACGGCCGTCAATACGGTTGCGCCGGGCAGGGCGGGATTGCTATAGTGGACGGCCGCGAACGGCGGACAGGAGGCGCGCATGGAACAGGCATGGCTGGCGGCGGCGCGAGAGGCGGCCCGGGCGGCTGGAAATGTGCTCATGGGCCACTTCGGCCGAGCTCTCGACGTCCGGAAGAAGGGGGCCATCGACCTCGTGACCCAGGCCGATCTGGAAGCCGAAGAGGCCGTGCTGGACCGGCTGCGGACGGCGTTCCCCGGCCACGCTTTCCTGCTGGAGGAATCCGGAGCGCACGCGGGCAGCGGCGAGTACACCTGGGTGATCGATCCGCTGGACGGCACCACCAATTTCGTTCACGGCTACCCGCCGTTCGGCGTGTCGGTGGGCCTGGTGCGGGGGGATGAGCCGCTGCTCGGCGTGGTCTACGCCCCGGCCCTGGGGGAGGAGTTCTGGGCGGTGCGGGGCGGCGGCGCCTGGCTCAACGGCGCGCCCATCCGTGTTTCGGCATGTGCCAGCTTGCGCGAGGCGATGCTGGCCACGGGATTCCCCTACGACGCCCACACCGCTGACGACATCGTGCCGCTGTTCGCCGCGTTCCTGCGGCAAGCCCAAGCCATCCGGCGCGACGGCTCGGCGGCGCTGGACCTGTGCTACGTGGCCATGGGCCGCTTCGACGGGTTCTGGGAGCGGCGGCTCCGCCCGTGGGACACGGCGGCGGGCGCCGCGATCCTGGCCGAAGCCGGCGGCCGGCTGAGCCGGTTCGACGGCGGGTCCTTCTCGGTCCACTTCCCGGAGATCGTAGCCTCCAACGGCCGGATCCATGCGCAGATGCTGGCGGTGACCGGCGGCGCTCAGTCGCCGGCCAGCTTCATGAAGGCATAGTGGGGGAGCCGGTCGGCGAAACCCAGGCGGCGGTACCAGTCATAGGCCCGCGTGTTGTCCCGCGAGACCGTGAGGCTGAGGCCGGCGCCCGGGTGGCGCCTGGCCAGCGCGTTGACCACGGCGCCCACGAGCACCCGCCCAATCCCCTGGCCCTGGTATCGGGGGTGGACGAATACCTGCGAGATGAAGAACGATCCCTTCGAGATCCGAGAGACGACGATGGCGCCCGCCGGCGTGTCGCGCACCGCGGCCATCAGGCTGAGCGATGCCTCGCAGGGTCCGCACCCGCCGCGGAGCACCAGCGCCTGAAGGAGGCGCGCGCAGCCGTCGAAGCTCAGGTACAGCGAGGATGTCCGCGCGTCCACGTGGCCGTGGTAGGCGTGGGTCATCACCAGCGCCAGGTCATCGAGCATGCCCTCGGGGATGGGGCGGAGGGTCAGGTCCGCCGGAGCCGGCGGGAGCGGATGTTCCGCCGGCGCCTCCAGCCGAAGGAACCGCCGCTCCAGAAACTGGAAGCCGCTCGCACGGAGCAGCGGTCCGGCCGACCGCTCGGGGCCGGGGAACAGGATCTGCCCCTCGATGGAGCGCGCCAGCGGCTGGCGGGCCAGCTCCTGGAAGACACGCTGGAGCACCAGCCGCGGCCAGTCGCCGTCCCGGAACTCGGGGAGGAAGTAGAGGCCGCCCACCAGCGCCCGCTGGTCGCGGAACAGGTAATAGGCATAGCCGACGCCGCGGTCGCCCACCGCCACCGCCACGCCGGGGAGCACCCGGTTGTCGAGCATGTAGCGCAGCGAGGCCAACGCCGGCTCGAAGTCCCAGTCGAGGCTTGCGGCCCACTCCGCCCGCTCCGCCTCCAGCACGGGCGCCAGCTGGGCCGACCCGATTTCGAACAGCGGGACCAGGCGGGGGAGGCTACTGGAAGAACTCATTCATGTAGTCCTGCAGCTCGGTCAGGTCCTTGATCCGTCGATGGGCCTCGAATTCCATGGGCACCGCTTTGTCGCGGAACTCGCCGGTGAGCACCCGCACCGTGAGGTAGCCGGCTTTCTTGGCGCCGAGGAAATCGGTGAGCGGGTTGTCGCCGACGAAGACCAGGTCGCGGGGGTTGCAGCCGATCACCCGGGCCATGAGCGTGAAGCAGAAGGCGTTGGGCTTCCACTTCGCCTCCTCGAACTTGTGGGTGAAGATGGTGTGCTTGAAGTACTTCTGGATGCGGAGCGACTTGATCTTCTTGTCCTGGACGCCGGGATCGCCGTCGGTGAGCAGACCCAGAACATAGGTGTCGCCCAGCGTCTGGAGCGTCTTGCGATAGGCGGGGTAGAGGGCGATGTTGGGGCGGTGCTCGCGGAACACCGAGATCATCTCGATGATGGCCGACGGCTCCAGGGAGAAGTAGGAGACCAGGTTGGACAACACTTCCCGCTCGCCGTAGCGGGAGTACAGGATCTTCATATAGGCGAACGACTCCTGCGGGTCGATGCCGTATTTGCCGCCGGCGTAGCGGGCCACCTCCCAGAAGCCGCTCTCGAGGTACTCCTGGAAAGGGTACAACGTGTCGTCCAGATCGAAGATGATCCCTTTAATCATGCTGGGCGGCGTGGTCCTGGAGGCATTTCAGCAGCGCCTGCTGATGGCGGGGATCCAGGTTGACGAATTTGATGCCGATGCTGTAACCGCTCTGGGGGCTGAGCTCGTGGCAGTGCACCACCTCGCCCAGCACCCGCAGCGGCTGGGAATTGCCGCCCGGGAGTTTGTCCGCGTCGGGCAGGCAGCGGGACCAGTCCTTGAGCTCGATCTCCAGCTTGAGCATGGTGCCCAGACTCAGGTGGTAGGCGGATTCGAACAGGATGCCGCCGGGGGAGATGTTGGTGTAGAACGAGGCCTCGTCGGAAATCAGGCTTTTGGGCAGATGCATCTCCCGGAATTTGATGAGTCCTTTGCGGGGGATGCGAACAAACTCACGTCTCTCTTTCATGGTTTCCTGCCAGTCCGGGATTGGGCGCCGTCCGCCGCGGTCAGAACAGATGGGTCTTCGCCGGCGATCCCCCGGCGGTCTCCTCACACGCCTCCTGGTAGCCCTTCGTGGTGAAGTAGACGAGGTCGTCGAAGAATCCGGCCAGCGTGTCGTGGAGCTGCATCTCCAGGTAGAGCTGCGCCGACGATTCCGGAACAACGTGCTTTTGCACCACGCTGAGCACCTTCGTCTTGCAGAGGATCAGCGCAAAGAGCAGATCGGCCAGCGGCACGCCCTCGAAATAACGGACCTTGCCGAACTTGAGGTAGATGGTCCGGAGCTCGCCCTCAGCCCCCTCCTGGAGGGCTTTGCCCAGATTCTTGAAGATGCCCTCGACGCGTTTCTTGAGCTCGGAGCGATCCATGGTGTGGTAGTAGGCCGTTCGTGGATGGGTCAGGATGGCGTCGACGATGCGCGTGACGATCTCGTCGGAGTGCGCAAGGATCGCATCGATGAGGTTTTTGCTCAGCATAGGGTCCTCGGATCGCCGGATGGTTGGGGCAATGGTATGTTCATTATACAAACCCGCCGCCGTCTTTGACAACCGCTTTTCGGTCGCCCTCGAGCGCGGGCTTGTGATTGACGTTGAGACTCGGGTCCTGAAAGCTCGGGTTTGTCCCAAAACCCGGGACACCGGCATGCGTAGATCGGACCGGCGTGCCGGCGCGGGCTCCCCCATAACCTGGGACACTCAGACTGTGGGTGGGCAGGGGCACGGTGTCCGGATAGCACCCAGGTTGTTCGGAATGAGCTGCTCTGGGGTGGCGCGCGTCGTCCGTCACGGTTCGCTCCGTCCGATCATCATCCTTCACCAATGGGATGGACGCGCGATGGTGGATCTGGGGTACAATAGGCGGCAACAATCACCCGGCAGGAGGGACTGATGGCCGCAGACGATCTGGAGGCTTTGAAGGCGGAGTTGGAACGGGTCAAGGCGGAAAACGAAGCTCTGAAGAAACAACGGGTGCCGCGGGCGATCTCGTTCAAGGTGAGCGCCAAGGGCGCCGTGTCGGTGTACGGGCTGGGCCGCTTCCCGGTGACGCTCTACAAGGAGCAGTGGCTCAAGCTCCTCGAGCTGGCCGGGGACCTCCGCAAGTTCATCGCGGCCCACGAGTCCGAGCTCAAGACCCGGGAGTGATCGCCCGCCGACAGGAGCGTCACCGTACCGCGTGTTCGCTGAACGCGCGCCGATGCCCCGGATTCTCACGCCGCGTGCAGGCGGAACCCATAGCCGGCGGCGGCACGACGTTCTGCCCGCGGCCGGCCGTTCACTGTTTCCTGTTCACTGCGCACCGTTAACTTTTCCACACCGCGGCGGCGCGGGCGGCGAGGTGGGCCAGGTGGCGGGGGCCGCGGATTTCGCCCGCCAGCCGCAGCAGGGTGCCCGGCCGCGCGTAGAACCGCAGGAAGGCCCGCCGCTGCAGCCGCACCACTTCGCCGCGGGGCAGGCCGCCGGGGACTTCGAACGCCTCGGTGGTGAGGAAGCCCTCCCAGGGGATGCCGTCCAGGCCGTTCGCGGCGACCAGCTCGTCGAAATAGACGGTGCCGGGGAGGGGCAGGAATGTGCTGAACTGGGCGCGGTCCAACGCCAGCTCCCGGGCGAAGCGGATGGTCGTCTCGATCTCCGCGGCGGTTTCGGTGGGGAAGCCGATGATGAAAAAGCCCGTCGTTTTGATCCCCGCCTCGCGGATCCAGGCCACCCGCTCGCGGATGCCGTCGGGCTCCAGCCCCTTGCGGATCATCGCCAGCACCCGGGGCGCCCCCGACTCGATGCCGAGTGACAGCGAGTAGCAGCCGGCGCGGCGCATGAGGCGCAGCAGCTCCGGGTCCAGCGAGTCCAGCCGGACGCCGTTGGGACAGCACCACGGCAGCGCGCCGCCCCGGCGCAGCAGCCCCTCGCAGAACCCGGCCACGAACTCCCGCCGGAACGTGAAATTGTCATCTTCGATGTGCAGCTCGCGGACACCGTGGCGGTCGGCGAGCAGCGCCACCTCCTCGAGCACGCTTTCGAGCGACCGCTGACGGATCCGCCGGCCGCTGACGCTGCGCGCGGCGCAGAACGTGCACGGGTACGGACAGCCGCGGCTGGTGACGATGGGCGCCGACGGCTGGCGGCGGACGAACGCGCCGTGGGGCGCCAGCACCGGGATCTCGGGGCGCAGCAGGTCCCAGGCCGGCAGGCCCAGGGCGTCAAGGTCGGACTCGAAATAGGGCGGATTGGCGCGGACCGCCCCCTCGCTCCGCCAAACCAGACCGGGAATCGCCGCCGGATCGAAACCGCCGGCCGCCAGACCGTCGGCCAGTTGCGCCAGTCCCGCCTCGGCCTCGCCGGCGAAGGCGTAGTCGATCTCGGGAATGTAGCCGAAGAGGTGGTCCGGCAGGCAGCTCGGATGGGGGCCCCCGATGACCAGGGTCGCTCCCGGCAGCGCGGCGCGCAGGGCGCGGCACATTCCGCGCAGCACGGGGATGTCGGCGGTGAAGGCGCTCAGACCCACGAGCCGGGGCGCCCACCCGGCAACCATGGCCAGCAGCTCCCGCTCGCCGAGTCCTTCGCGGGGGCAGTCGGCGATGCGCACGGCGTGGCCCCGCCGCCGGAGCGCCGCCGCCAGGTAGCCGAGGCCCAGGTGGGGGATCCGGGTGGGGAAGTCGCTGTACGGTTTGACCAGGAGTACGTTCATGCCGCTCCGTGCGGGGCCGGGCCCTTCGTTCCCCGCATTGTAGCGGGGCGTCGCGGCGGAATCAATGCGAAGTGGCGGCCGCCGGTTTCGAACACCCGGCGACCAATCCGTTATTAATAGGTGGAGAGGTGCCCATGACGGCGGGACGAAAACTGGCCGGACTGGTGCGGGATCTGGCGGCGCTCTGCCCCTGCCGTCTGGAGCAGGGCGGCGTGCCGCTCACCCCGGACCTGCCGGCGGGGGTGTGCCGGTGCGAAGTGGACGCGCGGGGGACGCCCTGGCTGGCCGTGGCCGGCTGGCCGGAGCCGCTCCGGGTGCTGGGGTTCGGTTGCGACGGTCCGGAGCGGGTGGCGCTGGCCGGGGCGCCGGGCCTGGCGCTGCGCTTCCTCGGCGAAGCGGAGGGCGCGCCGCCCGAAGGCCTGTCGCCGGACGCCAGCCGGCGCTTCTACGACCTGCGGCTGGCGGCGCTGCTGGCCCGCCGGCCGCCACGGGGGCTGGCGCTGGAGTCCGTCGCTTCCGGCCCTGACGCGCGGCAGCGCGTCCCGGGGCTTTTCGCCCGGCTGGTGTTCCGGTGTCCGGGTGGGTTTGCGGCGGGTCTCGGTCTCTACCCGTTCCAGGGGCCCGTCGCGGGGAGTGCGTTCCTCACGGCGGCTCTTGTCTGGTTCGGCCACTGCCGCGGCACCCGGCGGCGGTTCGACCGGACGCTGGCGCTGTGCCTTCACGGCGATGCGGCGCTGCACCTGCTGGGCCGGCTGGAGCTGCTGGATCCGGCTCAGGTGCAAGCGCGCCTCTTCCGGTACGACCTGGCGGCGGACACCGTCGAGGAGATCGACACCGCCGAGATCCGCCGCCGGTGCCGCCTGCCGGTGAGCTTCGAGTTTGCCCCCGAGCGGCCGTGTTTTGACAACGCGCTGGCCCGCGAGCTTGTGGCGGCGTTCCCCGGCGACCTGCGCCACGAGAAGACCCCGTACGCCTTCGATGTGGTGAGCTGCCGCGGACTCCCCCTGGTCCGGGTGGGGGGCGGCGGGCCCGCCGACCTGCTGGTGGGGTGGGAGCCGCCGCTGCGCGCCTGGGCGGACCTGGGGCGGGAGCGGGCGCTGGCCCTGGTGGGCCAGGCGGTCCGCCTGCGGGCGGATCCGCCGCTCGTGCCCGGCCACGCCGCCTACCGGCTGTTCCCCGAACGGTGGCTGGAGCGCCTGCTGTTGGACGACATCGGCGTGCTGGATCCGATGTTCCAGGGCGCGTGGACCTACCGGCAGGTGCCCACCTACCGGGGCACGGGCCGTTCCATCATGGACGTGCTCACGCTGGACGCGGCCAACCGCCTGGTGGTGGTGGAGATCAAGGCGGCCGAGTGCGGGACGCTGCTGTTCCAGGCTCTCGACTACTGGGAGCGCGTCGCCGACGGACTGCGCAGCGGCGCGTTCGGGCGCTGCGGCTACTTCGCCGGCGTGCGGCTGTCGCCGGAACCGCCGGCGCTCGTCCTCGTGACGCCGCTCTTCCGCTGCCACCGGCAGCAGCGGGCGCTGGCCGGCTATCTCCGGTCCGGTCTGGACGTGCGGCTCGTGGAATGCAACCTGCGGTGGCGTCGCGGATTGCGGATTGTCCGGCGGACGGCGCTCGGCGCCGGCCGAGGGGTGGCGGCGGACGGTTGATCGGGAGTGCGCGCGGCTCACTCCTGGAGACGGCGCGGCTTGTGACGGGGGGAATCCTCGTCGTCCTCGAACAGCTCGGCCACGTCGGGAACCTGCTCCAACGGCTTGGCGCGGAAGACGCCCTTGGCGTCGAGCTGGAGGGGGCGGTCAATGAGCTCCTTCTTGAGCAGGAAGGCGAAGAAGCCGTTGAGCGCGGCGATGGTGATGTCGCGCTCCCGGATGTTGCGCACCGTCCGGAGGAAGTCGAGGGCCTCGGCCGGGGTGATGTCCTGGACGCTGTAGATCTCGGTCTCCCGGTCCATGTAGGTCACGAACTTGCGCAGCGCCGCGATGCTGGGCGCATGGTCCGGGGAGTCGGCGTCGAGCGCCTCGTCGATGTACTCCTCGACACGCATCTCGATGAAGTTCATCTACTCACCTTGAATGAAGCTGGGGTTCATGAGTGAAAGGAATGTAGATCATACCGTTGTTATCTGGGTATGAGTCATATTTACCACGATTTTATGCGTTGTCAAAGGTTTTTCAAGCCATGCTCCCCGCGGGGGAGCGCCGGCTCGAGCTCTCCGGCGGCCAGGGCCCGCAGACCCGCGGCCCCCAAGGGCAGACGCGCCACAGGGCGTCCCGCGGCGGCGGCCAGGTCGGCCGGCGTCCAATCGTCGAGAAACCGTCCGTGACCGGCGCCCACGCACTGGCCGGGGACGGCCAGCCACTCGTCGGGCGCGAGGCGGCCGGCCGCGGCGGCGATGTCGCGGCCGGCGAGCAGGCCGGCCACCGTAACCCGGGGGCCGAGGAATCGGTTGGGCACGGGCAGCGCCCGGAACGCCACGCCCCAGCGGCGGTTGATCCGCCGGAGCGCCTGCGCCAGCAGCGGCGCGAACAGGGTGCCCGTGGCCAGCGCCGCGCGGCGAACCCGCACCACCGGTGGCGGCTCCCGGAGCAGCGCCACGGTCTCTTCGAGGAAGTCCCGGACCAGGCCGATCCCGTTCTCGAGCTGGGGGAAATCGTCGTAGGCCGATGCCGGCGGCAGGCGGCGTTCCGCCTGCAGATAGAATTCGTCGGCCAGGTACGCGAAGCGGACGCCCAGCCGGCGGCGCCACCGCTCCTGGTGGGGTTGGACCTGGCGGATGACCGCCCGGCAGAACGATGGGTCGGGCGGCCGCAAGGCCGGGAGCCCGGCGCGGTGGCGGGTGAGGCCCACCGGGACGATGCCCAGCGATCGGACCGCCGGGTGGCGCGCGGCCAGATCGGTCATGGTCCGTTCCAGCGCGGCGCCGTCGTTGCGGCCGGGCAGCAGCACCACCTGGGTGTGGAGGGCGATGCCGCCGCGCGCCAGGGCGTCGAAGTACTCGAAGAACCGGTCGCGGGCGCCGCAGCGCACCAGCCGTGCGCGTAAGGAAGGATCGGTGCTGTGCACCGAGACGTAGAGGGGCGACAGGCGCTGGGCCAGGATGCGGTCCAGGTCCGCCGGGGTCAGGTTGCTCAGGGTGATGAAGTTGCCGTGGAGAAAGGAGTGGCGGTAGTCCTCGTCCTTGATCCGGAGGCTCGGCCGGACGCCGCGAGGGAGCTGGTCCACGAAGCAGAACACGCATCGGTTGCGGCAGGTGCGCGGGCGGATGCCCTCCCAGCCGATCCCCAGGGTCTCGTCCTCGTCCAGCTCGAACTCCGCTTCCCAGCGCTGGCCGTCCGCCTTCGCCACGTCCATGACGTGGGGGCCGCCGTCGGCCAGATGATACTGGATATCAAGATAGTCCAGCGGGACGCGCCCGTCGATGGCGAGGCAGCGGTCGCCGGCGCGCAGGCCCATCTGCCAGGCCGGCGAGCCGGGCGCCACCTCCTCCATCCGGATGCCGGTCTTGCGCAAGTCCGCGGCCACGACAGCGACCTCCCGGGCGCGCCTCATTATAACAGACCCGGCCGGATCCCCAATCCCCTTGGCCGGCGCCGCCGGGTCGGCTACAATATCCGCAAATCCCACGCGCCGAGCGGCCACCGGCCGGCAGTCGCCGGGCCGTTCAAGGAGGGCATCATGAGTCGAACGTTGCGTGAGGCGGTGATCCTGGGCCCGGTCCGGACGCCCATCGGGTCGTTCCTGGGCGCGCTCGCGGCCGTGCCGGCCGTGCGGCTCGGCGCCGCGGCGGTGGCCGAGGCGGTCCGCCGGGCGGGCGTCGCGCCCGACCAGGTGGACGAGGTGATCATGGGCCAGGTGCTCCAGGGTGGTTGCGGCCAGGCCCCGGCGCGCCAGGCGGCCCTTTACGCCGGCCTGCCCCAAGCGGTGGAGTGCCTGACCCTGCACAAGGTGTGCGGCTCCGGCCTCAAGGCGGTGATGGTGGCAGCCCAAGCGGTGACCTGCGGCGACGCCGACATCGTCGTCGCCGGCGGCATGGAGAACATGTCCCAGGCGCCGTATTACCTGGCGGGCGCCCGGAGCGGTTTCCGCATGGGCCACGGGACCGTGCTCGACGGCATGATCCACGACGGGCTGTGGGATCCGTACAACGACTTCCACATGGGGACGGCGGCCGAGCGGTGTGTGCGCGAGCTCGGGTTCACCCGCGAGGAACAAGACGCGTTCGCCGTCCGGAGCTACGAGCGGGCCATCGCCGCCCAGAAGGACGGCCGTTTCGCCGCCGAGATCGTGCCGGTCGCCGTGCCCCAGGGGAAGGGCGACCCGGTGATGGTCGCCGCGGACGAGGAGCCGGGCAAGGTGATGTTCGACAAGATCGCCAAGCTCCGCCCGGCGTTCGACAAGGCGGGAACCATCACCGCGGCCAACGCCTCGAAGATCGACGCCGGCGCGGCGGCGGTGGTGGTGATGGCGGCGGAGAAGGCTGCGGCGCTGGGCCTGCAGCCGGTGGCCCGGATTGTGGCCCAGGCGTCGTTCGCCCAGGCGCCGGCGGACTTTCCCACGGCGCCGGCGGGCGCCATCCGCAAGGCGCTGGCCAAGGCCGGGCTCGACCTGGGCGACATCGACCTGTTCGAGATCAACGAGGCGTTCGCCGCCGTGGCGCTGGCCGCGGTGAAGGAGCTGGGCATCGACCCCGAGCGGCTCAACGTCCACGGCGGAGCGATCGCGCTGGGGCATCCCATCGGCGCCAGCGGCGCGCGGATCCTGGTGACGCTGCTCCATACGCTGGCCGCGCGCGGCGCCCGGCGCGGCGTGGCGTCGCTCTGCATCGGCGGCGGCGAAGCCGCGGCCCTGGTGGTGGAACGGGTGTGAACAGTCAAAAGTGAATAGTGAGGAGATCGGAGTTGCGATCTCCTCGTGCTCGTAATTCGTAATCGTGCGCGTAATCGAAATCACACTCCAAATTCGTGATCGTAATCCCAATCCGGCGGAGCCGGAATCACCCTGCGATCACCCGATCACACCGCCTGGGGGCAAGGGCCCGGTCCGGAGGGACGGCGGGGAATAGCCAGGGGCGGCGCCCCTGGTCCGGCGGTGATGCGCCCGTCGAATGATCGAATCACCCGGAGCCCCACCGGGGCGACATCGGGC
>JAAYUB010000095.1 GCA_012517875.1 Acidobacteriota bacterium
CCTGCAGCGCTTCGCCTACGTGCTGCGGGAGGGAGAGGCGGCGCCGCCGCCGGAGATCCGGCGCTACTGGGAGCGAGCGGTCCAGGGCCACCGGCGCGTGCTGGCCGCCCTCAAACCCGACGTGCGCGGCTTCGAGGTGGACCGCGTCCAGCGCGAATGGATGGCCGGCGGCGGCTCGCTGCCTGTCCCGTGGGGCACCGGCCACCCGGTGGGCTACTGGGCCCACGACGCCGGTCCGATGCTCACCGGCGGCCAGCCGGATCGGACTCCCGCAGGCGACGCCCTCCGTGTCATCGCTCCCGGCATGGTGTTCGCTTACGACGGCTTTTTCTGCTGGCCCGTCGAATATCAGGGCCGACCGGCGACAAAGACCATTTCCGTCGAGGAGATGGCGGTGGTCACCGCAACCGGCGCCGAGTATCTCATTCCGCCTCAGGCGGCGCTGATCCTGATTCCGCCCCGCCGGTGATCTGACCCGCCTTGACTAAACCGACACGCTTTGTAAAAATATAGACACAATTCCGCTGATCTGACGACAATTACTCTGTCAGCACCGAACGGACCGCCGTCAGACGCGGGTGGATCGTGCAGCAACGGCCGCCGTTCAAAACGGCGGCTCGTGCAAGATCGACCGCGGGGCGTTTCCGGATACCGGTCCCGCAGCCGGATCCATAAGGAGGGGTCATGCATCGCATCGCAAGTATCGTGGTCCTGTTGGCGGCACTGGCTCTGACGGCCTCGGCCGGGTTGAACCGCTGGAGCACTGCCGGTCCGTACGGCGGCCAGATGAAGTTCATCTCCGTCGATCCCCAGACGCCCAACGTCCTGTTCGCCGGCATCTCGGAAGGCAGTTTCTTCCGCAGCCGCAACTGGGGCCAGAGCTGGGAGGTGATCGGCGGCTTCAATTCACCCATGGCGGCCGGCGCCGTGCATCCACTGAATCACCGGGTTGTGCTCGCCGCCAACTCGGACGGAATCCACCGGAGCACGGACGGCGGTGACGGGTGGACCCGGGTGTCCACCATCGCGGACGTCCGCTGTTTCGCCTTCCATCCCACCGATGCCGCCATCATCTACGCGTCCTCCTATAACCGGATCTATCGGTCCAACGACGGCGGCGGCAGTTGGGATGCCATCGCCACCCTGCCTGGCAGTCCGCAGATCGACCAGATCAAGCAGGCCCCACTGGCCCCGCTGACGCTCTACATCGCCACCTGGAATTCGGGGGTGCAGAAAAGCGTCAACGGCGGTTTGAACTGGACGGACGTCTCGCCCGGTGCGGGCAGCGGTTGGCGCGTGGCCTGCCATCCCACCCTGCCCGGCGTGGTGTATGCCTCCTCGTATCAGCCCATGGCGTTTTACACCAGTACGAACAGCGGCGCATCCTGGACGAAGCATCCGACGGCTGTTTCCTTCCTGGATCTGGTTGGTGATCCGGGTAATCCCAACCGGTTCTTCTTCATCAACCTGCACACCGTTTACCGAAGTTCCGACGGCGGCGTCACGTTCGAGAACGTCCTGCAGCCGGGCGGCCGGTGCATCGCCATCGAGCCCGTCGATCCGAACGGGGCGCTTTACGCCGGTACCATCTCCGGCGTCCAGCGTTCGATGAACCGGGGAGTGACATGGAAAGCCGCCAGTTCCGGTCTGTTGACCAAAACCAATTGTCTGGCGGTGTCGCCCGACGAACCCGGTGTGGTGTACGCCGGCGACGACACCGGCTATCTGTTCAAAAGCACCGACGGCGGCGAATCATGGGAATACCAGAGCCACGTCGGCAGCAACCTGCCCTTTCAGAACCTGGCGATCAGCCCGGCCACCGATCCGCCGGCCATCATGGGCACCGTCAACGGCGACCTCTGGCGGACCCTGAACGAGGGCGACACCTGGACGAAAGTGATCAGCGGCGGCGGCACGGTCAACAGCAAGGATATCTTCGACCTGGCTGTTCACCCCGCCGATCCGTCGACGGTGTACGCCACCTCGGGGTGGCCGACCTGGGATTACGACTACGACGGCCTGTACGTCTCCACCGACGCCGGCGCCACCTGGGCTCCCACCGGCCAGCTCATCGGCGTCAACATCATCGACCTGATGTTCGATCCGTGGTCACCGTTGAAGATGTACGCCGCCGGGGACGACGGTTTCTACAAGTCCACCGACGGCGGCCTCTCCTGGGACCCGGCGATGACCGGCCTGACCGAACCGCACGTGTACAGCCTGGCATCCAACGAGGACAGTCCGCAGACACTCTTCGCCGGCACGCGCTGGGGCGTGTTCAAGAGCACGAACGAGGGCGGTCTGTGGACGCCCGCCGGCCTGGAGTACAACTGGGTGCAGGCCCTGGTGCGCCAACCCAAGAGCGGGAACATGTTCGCCGGCACGACGGACGGACTGTTCTACACCCGCAATGACGGCGCCAACTGGTACCCCGTTTCCAGGGCCACGACCGAAACGGATGTGCAGGCGCTGGCCACCGACGTCCGCACGCCCACGCGGATCTACGCGGCCACATCGAGCGGTGTGTTCGCCTACACGTCGATGACCTCGCCCACGGTGCCCCTGTTGAGCCGCTCCGGTCAGACCGGCAACGTGAATCAGGCGCTCGCCGCCCAGATTCTGCCGGCTTCGGCGATCACGTTCCTGCTGGCGCCCGACACCTTCCCCACCGCCGGCACCGCCAACCCGGTTATCCTGGAACTCACCCTGCCCGCCGGCGCCCTGCTGAGCCAGACTTTGGCTGATGGCAAACTGTCCCAGCTTGAAGTGTTGCCCGCCGGCGCCACGGTGCATCCGCTGGCTGTCTCCGAATACGCCTTCGACGGCATGTCCGCCACCTACCAACCCGTCGCGAGCACTGCGGCCACCGCCGGGATCGACGACCACGCGATCCAGCTGTTTCGCTGCGTGCAGGGCGAGAACAAGATCTGGTTGCGCCTCACCCGGAGCACCAGCGCCTGGGAACCCGACAACGACGAGAACTATCTTGGTTTCACCATCGGGATCGGCGCCGGTGTCTGGCCCATGAACGGGGCGAGCAACTGGGGCGCCGCGGGCCAGTTCACCCAGGCCAACTCCCAGTTCTTCGGGGATCTGCGGGGCTACGATTTCAACCTGACCGACGACATGTTCCCGGTGACGGTCCGGGCGTTCTACCAGAAGACGGGCGCCGCCACGACCACCACATTCACCCCCGACACGCTGAACCTGTTCCGGCTCGATCACACCATCGCGGAGGATGTCGCCCCCGTCCGCCTCGTGGGCGCCACGATCACCGACCATGCCCAGGGCGACCTCGACGGCGACGGACGCGAGGACATTGCCTCCATCGACGGGGCAGCCAACCGGCTGTACTGGTCGCTGTCCGGGCCCGACGGCACCTACCCGTCGCTGGACTGGCGGGCCTTGGACGGCGCCGCCGCCCGCACGGTGGAAATCGGCGACGTGACCGGCGACGGCCGGCCGGACATCCTCGTCGCCGACGCCGCGGGCACTCTGCGGATCTACGCCTGGGAAACCCTGTTCGAGAAAGCCGGTCGCCCCGGCAACCGGCTGGTACCCGTGCGGACGACGGCGCTGGCCGGTGAACCCAGCGCCTCGCACGTGATCGACATCAACGGCGACAACCAGAAGGATTTCCTGTACACGGTCCCCGCCACCAATACCCTGCAGATCCTGTACGGGCAGCAATTTGCCAGCAGCACGTCGGTTTACCTGAGCGATGGGCCGGTGGCGCTCACCACCGGCGACTTCAACGGCGACGCCCGGCCGGACATCGCGGTGGCCAACCGCGATGGCAACTCGGTGACGGTGGTGCGCAACGACGGCGGTTCGTTCTCCGCCGTCAATTATGCCACCCTGGGCGCGCAACCGGTCGCCGTGGCGGCCGCCGACTTCGGCCGCGACGGCCGGACCGACCTGGCCGTGGCGCAGGCGGCGAACAAGTCCATCAGCATCTGGCACGCCGGCACCGGCGGCACTTTCGCGCCCGGATCCGGCCAGACCATCTATTTCGTCAATCCGCCGTCGGCCCTCCAGGCCGACAACTTCGACGGCCAGCACGGGCCGGACATCCTGGTGGGCTACGCCGATTACTACAAGCTCGGGCTCTGCGTCTCCGACGCCGCCGGCACCATGACCTACGCTTACTCCATCAACACGCTGGGCGACATGGAGCTGGATCCCGTCAACCACGTGACGCTGGTCGAGAACGACATCCTGAGCATCGCCGGCGGCACCACGCTCGGCGGCATCTGCTCCCGGACCGGCGTGGCGGCACTGGCCGACCGGGCGTTCAACCTGGTGCATCTGCCGCGGAGCCAGGACCTGTCGTTTTCCGTCATCAACCTCGGCACGGCGGCGGGCCTGCTCAACCTGGAGCTTTACGACAGCGCGGGCACCCACCGGAAGGCGGTCACCGTGCCGCTGGCGCCCGGCCAGCAGTTCGCCCGCTACCTCACCGATCCGAGCGTGTTCGGCGCCGACGCCGACCAGCCCGGCCGCTGGGTGCGCGGCTTCCTGACCGAGCCGGAGACCTACGGGTTCTGGCTGGCCAACGACGGCGCGACCCTTCACTACATGGACGGGCTGTCCCTGCCCGACGCCCGCGACGCCCACACCCGGCTCTTGTTCCCCGCCGGCACGGATCCGGTGCGCACGCTGCTGGTCATCAATCCCAGCAAGGACCAGTGCCGGCTGGTGCTGGAGCGGCTGAGCAACGGCTCCGTCCTCCAATCCAAGTCCTACACGCTGGCAGGCCGCGGCCGGCTCGAGGTGGATCTGGGGACCGCATTCCCCGCCCTGGCGGCGCCCGATTTCATCGGGCTACGCGCCGACATCCCCGTGGTGGGCTGCCAGTTGTCCGGCAACAGCGAGAAGCTGGCGGCAATCGACGGCCTGTGCCTCCCCGAGGCGGCCGCCATTCTCTACTCGCCGCATTTCGCCTGCGGGAATCTGGGCGTCAATTACGAGACGAAATTGACCGTGCTCAACGCGACCGACACCGGCACGGCCGTGGTGATCCGCAGGTACGGCGACGCCGGCCAGCTTCTGGGCACCAGTCCGACCCTGAGTATCCCGGCGCAGAGCAAGCTCCAGCAGGATGTGGCCACCCTGTTCGGCCTCGTCGGTCCCGCCACGGGTTATTTGACCGTGGAGCCGCAGGGCGCGACGCCGCTGGTGGGCCTGGTGACATTCGGGGAGGCCGGCAACGGGCGGTTCCTGTCAAGCCTGCCCCTGGCCGTGCAGGGACAGGCCCGCAGCCTCGTGGCGCACATGGCCAACGGCAAACTGGGCAACACCTCCTTTTTCACGGGTCTCGCCGTGCTCAATCCGGACGATGTCGCCCAACAGGTCCTGCTGACAGCCCACGACCAGAATGGCATGGAGCTGGCGGCGGACACGCTCAACATCCCCGCCCGCGGCCGGAGCGTCTTCCTGCTGGACCAGCAGATGCCGGAACTGACGAGCATCTTCGGTGGTTTTCTACTTATCGAGAGCCTGAGCGACCCGGCCCGAGACGTGATCGTCTTCGCGCTGTTCGGCGACCAGGCGCTGAACTTCCTGTCCGCCGTCAGCGCCCAGCCGCTGCCTTAGGGGCACCGGCACGGAGTGGACGGGGTGGAATCATGGGAATATGGAGGGGGCCATGAACATCGAGCTGACAGCCGAGGAACTGGCCATCCTGGAGGCGATACTGCACAAGGAGCTGGGCGGGCTGCCTATCGAGATCCACCACACCCGGACCCAGGCGTACAAGGAAATGCTCAAGGAAAAACAGGTCCGGGTGGAACAGCTCCTGGAAAAAATCCGGGCGGTCCCAAACCGCCCGCGCTGAATCGCCTCCTGCAGCGGGTTGTCCCAACGACGGCCCCGTGGCGGGTTTGTTGCCCGCGGGGCATGGCGTGCGTTCCGAAACAATCCGATGAAAATGGATGGAATCCCTGCGGCGGGATGAAGGAAAGCGGGGGGCGACGAACGTCGCCCCCCGCGCGCGTCTACTTGCTTTCGGCGTGGGCGTGGATACGCATCTTGTAGAAGGAGCGCCACACGAAGATCAGGCCGATGATGAACATCGGCGCGGCGATGAACGGCGAGTAATTGATGGACTCGGTGGCCTGAGCGTGGCGGGTGATCTCGATGGCGATCTCGGTGGCCAGCAGGCCGAACAGGGTGGAGAACTTGATGATGGGGTTGAGCGATACCGAGGTGGTGTCCTTGAACGGGTCGCCCACCGTGTCGCCGATGACCGTCGCGGCGTGCAAGGCCGTATACTTCTCGTTCAGGTCCACTTCGACCAGTTTTTTGGCGTTGTCCCAGGCGCCGCCGGTGTTGGCCATGTAGATGGCCTGGAACAGGCCAAAGCAGGCGATGGACACCAGGTAGGCCACGAAGAAGTTGGGATCGACGAACGCGAACGCCAGGGTCATGGCCATCAGCGCAATGAAGATGTTCCACATGCCGTTCTGGGCGTACTCGGTACAGATCTTCACGACCGTTTTGGAGTCTTCGATGTCCGCTTCCTTCTTGTCCAGGTTGAGGTTCTTTTTGATAAACGCCACCGCCCGGTAGGCGCCGGTGGTGACCGCCTGGATGGAGGCGCCGCTGAACCAGAAGATGACCGCGCCGCCGGTGATGAAGCCCAGCAGTACCGGCGCGTCGGTCAGGGACAGCTGCATCATCCCAACCTTCTTGAGCAGCAGGATGATGGAGAAGATCATGGTGGTGGCGCCCACCACCGCCGTGCCGATGAGCACCGGCTTGGCGGTGGCCTTGAAGGTGTTGCCGGCCGAGTCGTTGGCCTCCAGGTAGTGCTTGCCCTGCGCGAAATCGGGATCGAAGCCGAAGTCGCGCCGGATCTCCTCCCGGATGCCGGGAATGGATTCGGTTTGGGCCAGCTCGAAGATGGACTGGGCGTTGTCGGTGACGGGGCCGTAGCTGTCCACAGCGATGGTGACCGGGCCCATGCACAGGAATCCGAACGCCACCAGGCCGAAGGCGAAAATGGAGGGGTACTCAATGGCGATGCCCATTTCGCCGAAAGAGGTGAAATAGGCGATGGTCATGAGCACGACGATCAGGATGCCCTTCCAGAAGGCGCTGAAGTTGCCGGCCACGATGCCGGACAGAATGGTCAGTGACGCGCCGCCTTCGCGTGAGGCGGTGACGATCTCGTTCACGTGTTTCGACTTGGAGCTGGTGAAGACCTTGGTGAATTCGGGGATGAGCACGGCGGCCAGGGTGCCGCAGCTGATGATGAGCGCCAGGTGCCACCAGAGCGACGGCAGGGCGGTCATCACGCCGTCGACGGGTACCTGGATGTCCGAGATCAGGAGGTAACTCATCAGGAACGAGGTGCTGATGCAGAGCACCGCCGCGATCCAGATCAATCGCATGAGCGGCTCTTCGAAATCGAACTCCTTCTTCCCCTTGTACTTGGCCTTGGAGATGCCCTGGTTGGCGAAATAGGCCAGACCGGACATGAAGTCCATCAGGAAACGCATGGCGAAGATCCAGACGATGAGCTTGGCCTGGATCTCCACGTCGGCCACCGCCAGGGTGATGAACGAGATCAGCGCCACGCCGGTCACGCCGTACGTTTCGAAAGCGTCGGCGGTGGGGCCCACGCTGTCACCCGCATTGTCGCCGGTGCAGTCGGCGATGACGCCGGGGTTGCGCGGATCGTCTTCCTTGATCTTGAAGACGATCTTCATCAGGTCGGAGCCGATGTCGGCGATCTTGGTGAAGATGCCGCCGGCGATGCGCAGCGCCGAGGCGCCCAGCGACTCGCCGATGGCGAAGCCGAGGAAGCAGTAACCGACGATCTCGCGGGGCACGAACAGCAGGATGATCACCATCATGATCAGCTCCAGCGAGATGAGGAAGAGCCCGATGCTCATGCCGGCCCGCAGCGGGATATTGACCACATCCCACGGTTTGCCCGCCAGCGAGGCGAACGCCGTCCGGGAATTGGCGTAGGTGTTCACCCGGATGCCGTACCAAGCCACGCTGTAGGAGCCGGCCATGCCCACCACCGAGAACAGCAGCACCATGACGACCACTGCATACGGGTGCAGCAGGATGTTGTGCGTCCGGGCGAACTGTTCGGACAGGGAGCCGTACTGCAATCCCAGGAAGTAGAAGCTCATCGCCGCGGCGATGAACGCGAACAGCATGAGCAGGAATTTGCCCTGCTGAATGAGGTAGGTTCGGCAGGTCTGAAAGATGATCTCGGAGATCTTCAGCATGGAGTCGTGAGCGCGCAGCTTCCGGACCGATGCGCGCAGCCAGAGGCTGATGCTCAAGGTGCCGGCGATGACGCAGGCGCCCCAGAACAGCAACCACCAGGGGTTGATGCCGCCCAGCATCTGGTACGGCTGCCCCTTGTGCAGGTCGGGGATGGCCAGGTCCGCCTCGCTGGCCGTCGCCGCGGTGGCAGCCAGGAGCTGGAATGCCGCCAGCCACGCGATACGTAGGAATTTCCTCATAACCTTATCTCCTCTGAGCCGATGAATCATCCACGTCCAGCAGACCGGCTGTCCGGCGCGTCCCCTCCGATCGTCCGTCGGACCTTGTGCACCAACCGCAGGGGCGCCGCCGGATGAGCGTCCAGAAGCGCCATTTGTCGCCGGCACATCCGGCCAAGGAACCGTCTCTGAAACTGAGCATTATTGTGAGAGAGGGCCGTGAAGTCAAGTCATTTCGGGCAACCGCCGCCGGAGCGGCCCGTCCGCGGCCGCCGGCAAGCCGGTCAGGATTCGGCGGGCGGATCGTCGGACGGCTTGAGCCGGCTGGCATATTCGGGGTAGAGCCGGGCGACGCAGTCGGGGCAGAGGCCGTGGCTGAACTCGGCCTGCGAGCGGGCTTCGATGTACGCCTCCACCTGGTGCCAGAACCCCTGGTCGTCGCGGACCTTCTTGCAGCCGGCGCAGATGGGTATCAGGCCGTGCAGGGTCTCGATGCGCGCCAGCGCCTCCCGCAGCTTCCCGATCAGGCGCTCGCGCTCTTCTTCCGCTTCCCGTAACGGCGTGATGTCGAGTCCGGAACAGATGATGTAGGCCGGTTCCCCGCCCTCACCCGGGCAGGCCGTGACCGTCCACTGGGTGCAGCGCCGCCGGCCCATCCGGTCCGTCCAACAGATCCGGTCGTCCACCGGGGATTCGCCGGAACGAATCCGCTCCAGCAGCGGCCGCATGCCGGCGCCGGGTTCGACGGGCGGAAAGCATTCGTCGGGGGACCGGCCGATGCCATCCGGGAAGGGGCGGCCGGCCGCCCGCTCGGCGGCGCGGTTGAAGCGCAGGACGCGGCCATCCAGATCCAGCACCACCAGCAGGGCGTTGCTGCTGTCGAGGACCGCGGTGACGAAGTTCCGCTCCGTCCGGAGCAGCCGTTCGGTCTGCTCCAGGTCGTCGCTGCTGCGGGTGTCGGGTCGCGTCTCGTCCATCGGTGCGTCCATCCGCGCCATTATACTCCCGTTCACGGCGAAACCGGCAAGCCGGACATCTCGGACGATCTGCTGGACTCCGTGTACGCGCCAATCACCGGACCAGAACCCCCCGCCGCACCAGATCGTTCAGCAGCCGGTGCAGCGACCGGTTCACTTCCGCCCGCGGGGTGTCGGGATAATGCGCCGCGGCCGCCGCCTCCAGCGTCGCCACGGAGGCGCCCGGTCCGATCCACTCGAGCACCCGGGCGACTTCCGGACCCACCGTCGCCATCTCCACCCGGTCTCCTGTCAGATACATCACCAGCCGGCGCGGCGTGTGATCCACCGCCGCAAGCGGGGCCAGTGTCTCAATGAGGGCCAGCGCGTCCGAATCGAGGTTCAGGATACTGGCGGTCCCCGCAAGACGGATTGCGCCCGCGGGCACCGGCGGGGATGGCGGCGCGGAGCAGCCCGCCAGGATCCGCAGGCGGCCCCAGTGGTGCTGCAGCCGCAGGAGATCGTCCAGCGGGCGGAGCAAGACCGGCCGACGGGCGGCCCGGGACGCGGCGGCCAGGAACAGCCTCAGGGCGGGCAGCGCGCCAGGCTGCCCGACGGGCGACGCCAGGCGGGCCAGCTCGGAGTCGTTCAGGGGAGCGCCCCGCCAACGGCCGGCAAGGAAATCCTCCAGCACCTCCGCCGGCCGACGCTCCAGCTCGCGCGCCATCAGCCCGACGATTTCGGTCCGATAGGTGAACTGGTGGAAAATTGTGAGCGCCCGGGCCAGGCGCTCCGCCCGGGCCATGTCGCCGGCGGAAAATGTGGGGCAGCTTTCCAGGTAATACGGCGGCTCCGGCTGGTGGCGCAGGCCCAGGCGTTCCGCATCGTGGGCGAAGCGGCTCCCCGGCAGCACCTGGAGCCGGAAGCAGTTGATGAAATTCGGCTCCATGGCGAAAGCGGCGTCAAGGGTCCTGCTGAAGGCGGCGTAGTCGTCGCCGGGCAGGCCGTAGATGACATCCAGGCTGAAGGGAAGGCCGGCTTGCCGGAGCTGGCGCGTCCTGTCACCGAACGCCTCCAGCCGCGCCGTCCGCCCGGCTTGCCGCAAGGCGCGCGGCGAGCTGGACTGGAGGCCGAAGATCAGGAAATCGCCCACCCGGCCCGCCAGTGGCGCCAGGTCCGGGGGATGCAGCGTGGCCAGGTTCAGCTCCGCCCCGACGAGCGTCAGGTTGTCCGCGGCGGCCAGGTGACGGACCAGCGCCCGGAACCGCCGCGGCTCCTGGTTCAGGCCGGGATCGAGCAGCCAGACTTTCCCGCCCCCGGACGCGGCGAACGCGCGCAGGGCGCGGACGACACCGCCGAGCGGCCGAAGCCGTCGGCCGGGTGACTGGACGCCATATGTGCAGTAGGCGCAGCGGTGGCGGCAGCCGCGAGCCGTCTCCAGGACCAGCAGGCCGGGGTGGCGGCGGCGGAAATCGGGATCGTCCAGCGGCGCCGGCACGCGGCTCAGCGCCAGTGGTTCGGGGGGCGGGTGGGCCCGGCAGTCGTCGCCGTCCCGGACCACGAGCCCCGGCGTCTCGGTCCAGGGCGCGGCGTCGAGGTCCGCCAGCCGCCGCAGCAGCAGCCGGAACACCTCCTCCCCCTCGCCTGCGACGACGGCGGCCACCGCCGCCGGGTGCCGCGCCAGCAGCGCCCCGGCCCGGAAGGTCGCGTCGGGCCCGCCCAACAGCACAATCGCCGCCGGATCGAGCGTCCGGATCCCTTCCGCCAGGCGCAGCATCGCCGCGCTGTTCCAGGAATAGCACGACAGGCCCACCACGTTGGGACGGTCGGCGGCCACCGCCGCCAGCACCCGGTCCTCCGGCTCGGTGACCGGCAGATCGTGAACCGTCACCGCGACGCGCTTCGCCAGCTCGGGATCGCTGCACGCGTAGGCCCGCAGGTTGTACACCGCCAGGTTCGGCGCTGCGGCGCCCATCACCTCCATGGCCAGCCCCACGAGACTGACGCGCAGCGGCGGCGAACATCGACCGTCGTCGCGGCCGGGGCCGCTCCCTTCGGCAGGCGTTGTCTTCGATGGTGGCCTCATGGCCGGGTTGCGGAAGCGGAAGACGGCTCTGACTCGATCGGCTGATCCGGGCACTCCAACGCCTGGTTGAGGCAGTCGTATTCCTGCCGCATCAGCGCCAGCCCGCCCAGGCCGAACGAGGCGACAGCCACCCCCTGAAACTCATCCCCCAGGACGACGAGCAGAACCAGCCCGAGCAGCACCGCGAAGGAAAACAGCAGGATGGAGCCTGTGACCACCCATTGGAACAGACTGACGCGGCGGGTCAGCTGCTTCCGCCGGAGGTCCACGATCCGACTGTTATCCCGCAGTCCCTCCAGGGCCATGGCGAATCCGTACAGGAGCAGGGCGAAGCACAAGTCTTTCGTGAATTCCTCCCGGCGCCCGAACACCATGGCCTGGAGCTGATAGTACACTCCCCCCACATAGAAGGCGAATTTCAGATGGCTCAATCCGTGAAACACGCGGTTGAAACGATTCCAGCCGGCAGATTTTTCCATGAGTTCCTTCCGTTGAATCCGCCTGCCACCCGGACCCCGGTCTGAGGGCGTCGCCACGTCGGGCAGGATCCAGCGATCGGCAGGAGATGGCTCTGGCACAGTATCATAGCACCTGACACCCTCGTTTTCATCAAACGGTCTTGATCGCCGCTGGGGACGGTGCGACATCCAACAAGCAGACAAAAAAATGCTGCCGTGGATCGGCAGCATTGCATCTGCATCATTCCTGTCGATGCGCGGGCGGAGCCCGCGCGCTTATTGCGTCCGTTGGACCCGGCGGGCGATCGCGGTGGGCTCGTCCATCCACTCGAAGAACTTGTCGGGGTCCAGGCGGACGTGGAGCACGGCCGCGTCGCCGTCGTCCACCGAGACGATCATGAGCCGCACCTCGTTCTTCGCAGACTGCACCCAGATGAGCTGGGCCTCGTTGCGGGCGGGGCAGCGCTGGCAGACCATCCGGGCCCAGCCGGGCCCGAGGCACGCGCGGGCACCCGCCTCCAGCTCGCCGAACCCGGCCGCGGCTTCGCCGGGCACATCTTCAAAGACGGCGAACTGAAGCCCCTTGACTCCCTCCGGCTTGGCGAAGCGCACGGCGAGCCCCACCAGCCAGCCGCAGGGGATATCGGCCTTCGCGGTGCCGAGCTGCTGTTCCACGTGGCGGACCAGCCGGTCGAACTCCTTGCCGCCGGCCTGAACAGGCGCCGCCGCAAACAGCGCCAACCCGAGCAGCAGGAAGGTCGGCAGGAGACGTCCAACCGCGGAGCGCATGTCAGTGGCTCCCGGACCGGTGGTCGTCCTTTTCCAGCTCCAGGTCGGGGATGCCGATGTGTCCCTCGAGATCCATCAGCATCTCCATGTCGATGGGACCCACGATGTTGATCACCGCCAGCTCCCTGTCCTCGAAAGCGATGATGGCCAGCCCCTCGATGGCGTCACCTTTGAGCAACATGAAGATGTCGACGTTCTCGCTCCCTTTGCGGCTGCGCACGCCCACGAGCCGGCTCCATTCCGGCGCGCGGAGCTGGCTGCGGACCGCCTCGATGTCGGCGTCGGTGAACTGGCCGTCCGCGCCGAAGGTGTAGGCCTTCACGTAGATCCCCTTGAGCGAGTGGACCAGCTTGCGGACTGCGACTTCTTCCGGGTCCTTCTTGGACAGGAACGCGCCGGCGAACCGCAGGCTGTCGCCGTCGAGGGTGACGTCCACCACCTCGTCCGCCTTGGCCTCGAGGTGCCTGAGGGCGTCGAAATTGATCTGGGCCCCCTGGCCGGCTGCGGCGGGTGAAAGGGCCGCGAGTAGGAACAGGGCGAATGCCAGAACCGACAAACGGAACAGGTATGGTTTCATGGTCTTCCTCCGTGTCATTTCAGATCAAACCGTCAGATCCGGATCTCCGATGCATCACCGAAGCTATGTGCGGGCGCGCTCCACGGCCCGCTCCCGGGCGGCGTTCATCTTGCGGCTGGCCAACCGCAGCGCCCGGATCAGTTCCTCTTTCAGTCGCGCTCCGTCCTCCCGTGACATCCCCGGGGGCAACCCGGTCAGCTCCGGCACCCCGGCCGCCGGGACGACAGGCGCCGCAGGCGGCTCCCCGGCCGGCTGGCTCGGCCACAGCCCGAACCGCCACTGGGCCCAGCTCCCCGCGGCCAGCAGCAGGGCGGCCGCCGCCAGTCCGCGGACCAGGCGGCCTCGCGATGCCAGCCGGCGCGACGTGCGCCGGTCGGCGTCAAGCCGGGCCACCCGGGCCATCACCCGGCGGGTGAACTCGGGTCCCGGATCCTCGGGCGCCAGCGCCCGGCGCAGCTCGTCGTCCAACGGGGTCATGAGAGCACCTCCGGCGTATCGGCCACCCGGGCTCGGAGCCAGCGCACGGACCGATGGATCCGGCTCTTCACCGTATCGACGGGCACTCTCAGCGTCCGGGCGATCTCCCGGGGCCGGAGGCCCTCCTGGTAGCGGAGTACCATCACCAGCCGCGACGTCGCGGGCAGCCGGCCCACCAGTTCGCGGAGTTGGCCCAGCAGCAGCGCCTCGCCCTGCTCGGGTGCCGAGGCCAGGGTCGGCACCTCGAGCTCCACGAGCTCCGGCTGGCGGCGGCGGACCCGCCACGCGTCCACCACGCACCGCGTGGTCACCTGACGCAGCCAGTGGCGCAGGTGCGCCGCGCTCTGGATGCCTTCCCCGTGCTGGTACAATCGGATGAACACGTCCTGGGCCACCTCTTCGGCCAGTTCCCGGTCCCGCAGGAATCGGAGCGCCAGGCTGAACACCCATGCCTGGTGTTCCCGCACCACCTGTTCGAATTCGGCCGGGCTCCACTCCATCGGTTTGCCTCTCCCGGGCACGTCCTGCATTCTTCATACCTATATACGAATGCCCGGAGGCAAACGGGTTCACGGAGAGGTGACTTTTCAGCGGCCGGCGGATCGGCAGGGAGCCGACTTTGGGCTGGAGAAAATGTTCCGCCGGGATTATCCTGTGGCGTTCGGGGCGGGCCGGCTCCGGCACTCCAATGCATCGAGGACTCGATGAAACTGCGCATCAATCCGTATCTGGACCGTCTGGTCTGTTCCGCGACGGGGCAGACCGTGCCCCACCACGAATACCGGCACCCAGTCGGCCTGTGCCCCTGCTGCCCCCCGCCGGGCAAGCCGGTGCAGGCATTGTATCGGCTCGACGCGCTCCGCGACGACCGGGCCGGCGACTGGCAGGGACCCCGTGTCGCCGAGGGTCTCTGGCGCCACGCCGCGCTGCTGCCCGTGTGGGGCGTCGACGACGCCTATGCTGCTGACGTGGGACGGCCGGTGTTCGTCCGCCACGAGGCGCTGGCGCGCGAGCTGGAGCTCGACCTCCACCTCATGAACGAAGGCGGCCATCCGTCGGGCAGCTTCAAAGACCGCGGGCTGGCGGTGGGGATCGCCTTCGGCGTCGCCTGCGGCGCCCGCCACTTTTGCCTACCCACCCAGGGAAACGCCGGCGTGGCCGCCTGCCTCTTCTCCAGCCGGCTGGGGCTGCCGGGGTGCATCGTCTACATGCCCGAGGCGTGGCGCGGGTCCATCTACCACCGGGAGTGTGAATTCTTCGGCGGCGAGGTGCGCTTCCACGGCGCCAACATCGCCGCCGCCGGCCGGAAGATGCGCGAGGACCTGCGCGATGAGCTCGCGGCGGGCACGCTGGTGGACATCTCCACGTTTTTCGAGCCGGGCCGGCTCGAGGGAAAGAAGACCATGGGGCTGGACATCGCCGCGCACTTCGGCCCCCGCGCCCTGCCCGACGCCGTCATCTATCCCACCGGCGGCGGCACCGGGCTGGTGGGAATCTGGAAGGCGTTCGCGGAGCTGAATGAGTTGGACCGCCTGCCCGGCCGGCCGCCCGCCATGATCGCGGTGCAGTCGGAGCAGTGCGCTCCGGTGGTGGAGGCCTTCCGCCGCGGCCTGGCGGCAGTGGAGCCCGTGGTCTCGCGCGGGACCGTGGCCGACGGCCTGGATGTGCCCGGCGCCATCATGGGCCACCGGATGCTCGGGGTGCTGCGCGAGTCCGGCGGGACCGCCGTGGCGGCGGCCGAAGCGGAGATCGTGGCCGCGTTCCGTCGCTACGGCGCCCTGGGCGTGGCCGCAAGCTACGAGGGCGCGGCGACGCTCGCCGCCGCCCGGCGGCTGCGCGCCGAGGGGTTCCTCAAACCCGGCATGAAGGTGCTGCTGGTGAACACCGCCAGCCATCTCGTTTCCCTCGCGCGTTCGTCGCCCCCGGCGGCCGGCGCGCGCTGATCGCGGCGCCGGCCGCGCCGCCACCACCGACCGTTAGCGCTCACCAAGGCGCGAAGCCACCACGCGGACCTCCCGATTTGGCAAGGCCGAAACGACTTGAGCTCTCAGCGCCGGGGTCTTGGACCTGGAATCTCGGTTCTGGGGCATTGTTCCCGCATCCCGTGTCCCATTCACAGCATGAACGGACTCCGATCCGACTAGCCAGTCAAATAGAAGCAGGCACTAATAACCGATCATCCGAAATGACCAATGACTGATGATCAGTGAAAAATGATCACTGGAAATGCTCACGAGCAACGGCCCCGCACCCGTTCACCTATCCACCTTCAGTCACTGCCCCTCACAGTCGACCGGCGTCTCCCCCACCACCGCCTGGTCAAACGCATCGCGCTCGGGATAGAACTCGAACGCCTGGTTGAGCATGGGCACGACGTGGGGACCGAGAGCGTAGTCCGTGTAATGCACGCCGAGAAGGAACCGCTGGTCCTCGGTGATGAGCGTGGCGCACCCCTCCCAGAAGAAGCGCCGCACCCGGCCGTCGGCCACCATGGCCTCCACGGCGCGGCGGCTGACGGCGGAGCGCCCGCCGCGGGCGTCGGCCAGCCCGGCGGCGAAGATGGGGATATCCCGGTCAATCCGCAATTCCAGCATGTCCCGCAGGTGCCCCTTGAGCATGCCGCCCGACACGATCTCGTCGAGATATAGGAGCGCGTCGAATCCGACCAGCAACGGCCGCAGGCGCGCCAGCTCCAACCGGTTGGCGTGGCGCCCCGACGCCGGTCGGCCCTGCCGGTTGCGGATGCCGAATGCCTCCGGGTAGAAGACGAAGCTGGACGTGACCGGGAAGTAGGGGGTGAGCGTCAGGCCGGGCAGGCGGCGCCGCAGCGCGCGCCAGATGGGGAACGCGCCGCGCAGCGGCGCATACGCCAGCACCCGGGCACCGGCCAGCTCCCGGGCCAGGCGCACGGCCAGCCGGTCGCACGCGGCGGCGTAGTCGGCGTTGACCGCCGGGTCGTCCCGGTAGCCGCGCTCGTGGGGGTGAGACTTCCGCAGGTAGTCGGGCCCCTCGGGCCGAAAGCGCGGCGTCTCCGGCCAGAGCACCGAACTCACCAGCGCGGGATCGGTCACCGCCTCCCGCCACTCCGCCGGCGTGGCGACGGACACCGCGGCGTCGAACGCCAGCTCCCGGGCCTCGCGGCGGCGAATCCAGAGGCGCATCCGGTCGTGCCTCCTACAGCACGGCGCGGTAAAAGACACCGCCCGGCCCCAGAATGAAGATGCGGTCCTGAATCCCCGCGTCGTCCTGCCCCCCCGACGACTCCGTGGGCTGCTGCACCTCCAGGACCATCAGCCGCCGGATCGCCGCCTCCTGCGCCATCGCCTCGATGGCGTGCGACTCGTAGAGCGGATAGAACTCGTCGGAGAAGGTGTCGTACCCCACCAGGTGCCAACGCGCCGGGTCCAGCTCGTCCAGCCACGGCACCAGCCGCAGCAATTCCTCTCGGGGGACTGTCCTGGGATCTTCGGTCCCCATGCCGCCACCTTCGCCCTCGACCATCTTTCGAATACCCCTACTGCTGCATGCGTTTGCTTTTCATTATAGTATTGAGACCGTGATCAGGCCAAGTCCATCCGCTGACATGCGATCACCGCTGGCTGTCACCCTCAACGAAAAGGAATCCACAGCCGGCGGGGGCGCATCCGGGGTTGTGCGGACGCCTGCGTTCTGCTAGACTGCCGCTTCGACGCGTCCCCACCGGTGAGGAGCATGCTGAGACGGATCCGGACCCGCTGCCGACTGCTCGCCCCCGCTGCCGCCCTGGCGGCGATGCTCCTGTCCGCCTGGCCCACCGGGCTGGCCCTCTGCCTGCAGGCCGACGGCTGCCTCGACGTGGAGCTGGCGCCCCTGGCCGCCCGCTCTGCCGGCGGGCTGGATTCCGCCGGCTGCGTCAGCGACTACTGCCACGCCGAGGAACACCAAGCCGGCCAGGCCGACCACGCGGCAGCAACCATGGGCGACGACCACGCCGCCGGATGCCGCGACTTCACCGTGCCCTCAGTGCCGGCGTTCGTCACCCAGTCGGCCCCGGTGCGAGACACCATGCCGACGGGCTTTTCCGCCGCCGCATCTCCGACCGGCCCGGGCGTACCGGTTGCAAGCATGCTCCCTGACTCCGCCGGCCATCTGTTACCCGGCGCATCCGGGCCGCCGCCCGGCCTCCTGCCCGCCCTGACCACCGTCCGCAGCACCGTCCGGCTCTGCTGATCCCCTGAGTTCCGCCGCCTGAACCGCGCCGTGAGCCGTGGGCGGAGGGAACCTCCGCCCCCACTCCCCCCGGCGGGCCGGCGCCGTCCGTGCCTGCCGCCGCCTGCTGCAGGAGCTGCCATGTTAAATTGCATTCTTCGAACACACCCCGGTGATGGTCCGCGCCGCCGGACGGTCCGCTTTGCGGCGCTGGCGCTCGGCCTGGCCGCAGCCGTCGGCCTCGCCGCCGCAGTGGATGCTTCCGCCGCCCCCACCCGCCTCACCCTTCGCGAGGTGTTCGAGCTGGCCGTCGCGGCGAATCCCAACCAGGCTGTCCTGGCGGCCCGCCGCGCCGAAGCTGAAGCCGAGCGGCGCCGGGCCGCCGCCTACCCTAATCCCGAGGTGGAAATCACGGCCGGGTGGGCCGACGGACGGGATACCGGCGCCGGTTCGCGCGCTACCATGGGTGCGGAGTTCGCCCAGCCCATCGAATGGCCGGCGGTGCGTCGGGCCCGCGCAGCCGCTGCCGCTGCAGGCGTCGACGCCGCGGCATGGTACGCCGCCTTGGACCGGGCGGTGCTCGCCGCCGAGGTTCGGCGGGCGTTCGGCACGGTCCTGTTCCGCCAGCGGATGCTGGCGCTGGCTCGCGAGGACGCGGCCAACGCCGCCGAAATCGAAGCCATCGTCGACCTCCGCGTCGCAGGCGGAGAAGCGGCGGAACTCGACCGGATCAAGGTCCGCCTGGAGCGGCTCCGGGCGGACCGGGCCGTCGGGGCGGAGGCCGGCCGGCTCGCCTCCGCCCGGACCGGGCTGGCTGCGCTGTGCGGCGACACTCTCCCTGCGGATTTCGAGGTGGCGGACGCCTGGCCGGACAATCCGGAACCCGCCGTCGTAAATCCGGCTGCGGCCTGGACGGACCATCCCGCCCTGCGCCTGCAGGAGGCGGTCCGCGCCCGCCACGAGCAGGAACTGCGGTTGGCCGAGGCCGCCGGCCGGCCTGCGCTCGCACTGGGGCTGGCCGCGGCGCGGGAATATGACGCCAACAGCCTGGGCGGCTTCCTCCGGCTGGAGTTGCCCGCCTGGGACCGGAATGCCGGCGGTATCGCCGCCGCCGCGGCCCGCTGCGATGAGGCGGACGCGCAGCTGGTCAGGCTGCGGCGGGATATCCGCCGCGACGTGGCGCTGGCCGTCCAGGGCCTGGAACAGGCCCTGACGCGACGGGCCGCGTTCGAGGGCGGCCTGCGCCAGGCGGCCGCCGAGGCGTACCGCATCGAAACCCTGCGCTACCGCGAGGGGGAGGTGGATTTCCTCCACCTGCTGGATACCTGCCGCACCGCCCGGCAGGTCGAAGTGGAGTACCTCCTCAGCCAATTCGACGTCCAGATGGCCCGGGCCGAACTCGACCGGGCCCTGGGCAAAGGAGACGTGGAGCCATGATCCGACATACTGGATTCCGATTCTTCCTGCTCTTGCTCGCCGCAGCCGCCGGCCTGGCCGCCGCCGGCTGTGGGGGCGCACCGCCGGCCGCCACGCCGACCGAGGAGCACCACCACGAGGAGGAGGCGGATGGGCCCCTGCACCTGACCCGGGAGGCGATGCAGGCCAACGGCGTCCGGGTGGAGGCAGCCCGGCCGCAGGCCCTGGACGCGGCCGTCACCTATCCCGGCCGGGTTACCTTCGATACCGAACGGATGGCCCACGTGAGCGTCCCCGTCTCCGGCCGGGTGGCCGAGGTGCGGGCGCGCCTCGGAGACTCCGTCGCCCGCGGCGACGTGCTCTTGGTGGTGGACAGCGTCGCCCTGGGCCAGGCCCAGAGCGACTACCTCCAGCGCCGCACCCAGGTGCAGTCGGCCCGCACCGCCCTGGAGGTGGCCCGCACCGCCGCCGAGCGGGCCGAGCGCCTCCTGGCGGAGAAGGGGATTTCGGTGGGCGAGTACCAGCGCCGTGACGGCGACCGGCGCAAGGCCGAGGCCGACCTCCAGGCAACCGAGGCCGCCGAACGGGCCGCCGCCGACCAGCTCCGCCTGTGGGGCATGGCGCCGGCCGACATCGAGCGGCTCGCCCGCACCGCCCAGATCGAGCCGCAGTACGTGGTCCGGGCGCCCGTCGCCGGAGAGGTGGTGGAGCGCCACGCCACCCTGGGCGAGGTGGTGGGGCCGGAGCGAGAGGCGGTCTTCCTGCTTGCGGACATCCGCACCCTCTGGGTGCTGGCCGACGTCCCCGAATCCGAAATCCAGCATTTCAGAACCGGCCAGGCGGCGTCGATCACCGCCCCGGCGCTCGGCGGCATCACCGTGGCCGGCACGGTGACCTTCATCCCGCCCGCGGTGGATCCGGCCACGCGCACCGTGCCCGTCCGCCTCGAGGTGGGCAGCAGCGGACTCTCTCTCAAGGCCGGCATGTTCGTGGAGGTGCGTTTCACCCCGGCGGGAGGCCCCGCCTCCCGACTGGCCGTGCCCGCCGACGCGATCCAGTCCGTGGACGGCCAACCGGCTGTTTTCCTGGAATTGGCCGATGAAGCGGGTGCGTTTCGGCCCCGGTTCATCCAGCCCGGGCCGGCGACCGGCGGGCTCGTCCCCATCGCCGCCGGCTTGCAGGCCGGCGACCGGGTGGTGGTGACGGGCGCATTCGTCCTCAAGGCCCAGTACGAAAAGGCGCTGATGGAAGGCAAGACTTGTTCAGGTCATTGACGCGGCTACAGCAGAGGCCGGCCCGGCCGGCTTCGGGAGAAGTGCAGCCATGTTGAACCGGATCATCGATTTCAGCATCAGCCACCGCTGGCTGGTGCTGGTGCTCACCGGGCTGGGGGCCGCCTACGGCGTTTTCGCCCTGCTCCGCCTGCCTATCGACGCGGTGCCCGACATCAGCAGCCGGATCGTCCAGATCACCACGGTGTACCCGGCACTGGGTCCCACCGAGATGGAAAAGCAGATCGCCTTCCCCCTGGAGACCGCCCTGTCGGGCATCCCCGGGCTGACGGCCACCCGGTCGCTCTCGCGCAACGGATTCTGTCAGGTGGAGGCGGTCTTCGGCGACGATGTCGACATCTACTTCGCCCGCCAGCAGGTGCTGGAGCGGCTGGCGGAAGCCCGCCGGCGGATCCCCGCCGAGGCCGAGCCCCGCCTCGGCCCAGTCACCACCGGCTTGGGGGAGATCTACGTCTACATCATCGAATATGACCGCTCCGCCACGCCGACGGAATCCGGCGGACCGGCCGGCTCGGGCTGGCAGTCCGACGGCACATACCTGACTCCCGAGGGGGAGCGGCTGGCGGACGAGCGGGACCAGCTCGCCTATCTCCGCACCGTCCAGGAGTGGGTGGTGAGCCCGCAGCTGCGCACCGTGCCCGGCGTGGCGGGCGTGGACACCATCGGCGGCTTCGAGCGGCAGTTCCTGGTGCAGCCGGACCCGGCGCGCCTCGTCGCCTACGGCGTCACTCTCCCCGAGATCCTGGCCGCCCTCGAGCGGAACAATGCCAGCGTGGGCGCCGGCACCATCGACCAGGGGGGCGAGTCGTACGTTGTGCGCTCCGAGGGACGGGTCACCCGGCCGGAGGAGATCGGCCACATCGTCGTCGCCGCACGCGGCGGCACCCCGGTCCACCTGCACGACGTGGCCGCCATCGGGGCGGGCCGCGAGCTCCGTCTTGGTGCGGCCAGCGAGAACGGCGGCGAGGTCGTCGTGGGCACGGTGCTCATGCTGCTGGGCGCCAACCCCCGGACGGTCACCGAGGCGGTCACCGCCCGTGTGGCGGAGATCCGGGACAGCCTGCCGCCGGGCATCCGTCTGCGGGCGGTGCTGGTACGCACCGAGCTCGTGGACAAGACCATCACCACCGTGCGGGAGAACCTGTTCCTGGGCGCGGTGCTGGTGATCGCCGTGCTCCTTCTGCTGCTCGGCAACCTGCGTGCGGCCCTCCTCACCGCCATGGCCATTCCCATTTCCATGCTGTTCACCGCCATCGGTATGGAGCGCGCCGGGCTGAGCGCCAACCTCATGAGTTTGGGCGCCATCGATTTCGGCCTCATTGTGGACGGCGCCGTGATCATCGTGGAGAACTGCCTGCGCCGTCTCGGCGAGCGGCAGCGCAAACTGGGGCGGCCGCTGACAACGCCGGAGCGGCTGGCGGTGACGGGCGCCGCCTGCCGCGAGGTGCGCGCGGCCACCGCCTTCGGCGAGGCGATCATCATTCTGGTCTACGTCCCCATTCTGGCCCTGGCCGGCGTCGAAGGAAAAATGTTCCACCCCATGGCCCTGACGGTGATCTTCGCCCTCACCGCGGCGTTCGTCCTGTCGCTCACCGCCGTGCCGGCCCTCGTGGCCCTGGTGGTGCGCGGTCCCGTGCGGGAAACGGAGAATCGTTTGATGGCCGTCCTCAAGCGCGCCTACGCGCCGCTGCTGGACCTGGCGGTGCGCGGACGCTGGGTCGTGGTGGGCGCCGCCGCGGTCGTGTTCGCCGCCGCGGGGCTGCTGTTTGCCTCGCTGGGGCAGGAGTTCGTCCCCCAGCTCGACGAGGGGAATCTGAGCCTCCAGTCCATCCGGGTCCCCAGCATCGCCCTGAATCAATCGATGGCGCTGCAGGCCCAGGTGGAACGGGCGGTCGCCCGCCTGCCCGAGGTGGAGCTCATGTACTCGAAGACGGGCACCGCCGAGGTGGCCTTCGATCCGATGCCGCCGAACTTCTCCGACGGCTACATCATCCTCAAGCCCCGCGCCGCCTGGCCGGACCCCGGCCTCTCGAAGGCCGGCCTGATCGCGAAGATTCAGGCGGCGGTGGAGCCCGTGCCGGGCAACCTGTACGAGTTCAGCCAGCCCATCGAGCTGCGCATGAGCGAGCTGGTGGCCGGCGTGCGCGGTGACCTGGCGGTGAAGGTGTTCGGGGACGACTTCGAGACGCTGGAGGAGATCGCCCGGCGGATCCTGCAGGTCGTCCAGTCCGTGCCCGGCGCCGCCGATGCCCGGATGTCGCAGCACGAGGGCTCCCCTACCCTGAACATCGCCGTGGACCGGGCGGCGGCCGCCCGGTACGGGTTGAACGTAGCCGACGTCCAGGATCTGGTGGCCACCGCCATCGGCGGCCGCGAGGCGGGCGAACTCTACCAGGGCGATCGGCGGTTCCCCATCGTGGTCCGGCTGCCCGAGGCGCTGCGCGCCGACGTGGCGGCCATCCGCCGGCTGCCGGTGCCCCTGCCATCCGGAGAGGGAGGCGGAGCGGGCGAGGCGGCGGCTCTCCGGGGTTCAGTTCCGCTGGAGGCGGTGGCCCGGATCGAAGCCGCCTCGGGTCCCGGCCAAGTGAACCGGGAGAACGGCAAACGCCGGACGACGGTCCAAGCCAACGTCCGCGGCCGCGACCTCGGATCGTTTGTGGCCGAGGTCCGCGACCGGGTCCACCGCGAGGTGCGCCCGGCGCCCGGCACCTGGATCGAGTGGGGCGGGCAGTACCAGAATCTGCTGGCGGCGCGGGACCGCCTGCTCGTGGTGGTGCCGGCCTGCTTCCTGCTGATCTTCCTGATGCTCTTCGCCACGTTCGGGTCCGCGCGCGACGCGGCCATGGTCTTCACGGGCGTGCCGCTGGCGCTCACCGGCGGCGTGCTGGCTCTGTGGCTCCGGGGCATCCCGTTCTCCATCTCGGCGGCCGTGGGCTTTATCGCCCTGTCGGGCGTGGCGGTGCTCAACGGCCTGGTGATGGTGACCCACATCAACCAGCTGCGCCGGAAGGGGATGGATCTCGCGGCGGCGATCCGCGAGGGTGCGCTCGCGCGGCTGCGGCCGGTGCTCATGACCGCGCTTGTGGCCGCCCTGGGCTTCGTGCCCATGGCGGTGGCCACGGGAACCGGCGCCGAGGTCCAGCGGCCGCTGGCCACGGTGGTGATCGGCGGAATATTGTCGTCCACCGCACTCACCCTGCTCGTGCTGCCGGCGCTGTACCGGTTGTGGCACCGGGACACGAGGCTGGAGGCTCGTTCCCGGTCCAGTGGTTCGTGCTCGTAATTCGTAATCGTCATCGTAATCTTGATCGTAATCGAGATTCGTTCCCGCCATACGGACATCGGACTTCGGACCGCCGTAGGCCGCGCCCGCCGGGCGCGGCCCGCTCTCCCGGCACGGTTGAGCGATTCGCCCATGGCGCCGACTCGCGTCACGGTGACGACCTATCGAAACCCGCCATCTCCTGCCGAGTTTCACGGCGCCCGTCCGGCGGACGGGCGCTACGGCGCAGCGACAGGAGCTACTTGACCGCGGCCGAACCCCGGGTTGTACACGGGGCTACCCGTACTGGACCTGCTGCGCAGGTCCTCCGTACGGCTGCGTAATTGAAGAGCGGGACCGGAGCACGAGTGGGACCGGCAATCCGTCACAGGATCCCAAACAGCCAATCACGATGAAACCAGGGTCAATAACCAGAAAATGAATACTGACGAATGGAAAACGACCAATTACAGATGAAACGAACCCTTTATGATCTTTGTGGCTTTGTGGTGAACACCCCCGTCCGGGACGTCTGACGGCCGGCCCCGAGCGCGGGCGGCATCCCTATTCGTTTTTCCGGCGCTTCACCAAGGTCACCCGGTTGCCGTCCACGGTATCGGGCTCGTAGCGGACCTCGTCCATCACCTCGCGGACGAGGAACAGGCCGATGCCCCCCACCGGCTGGTCCGGCGTGGCTTGGCCGTCGTACTTGCGGCTGGCCGCCTCGAAATCGAACGGTTGGCCGTAGTCGGCAATGACGATCCGCAGCACGTCGCCGGCGGTGCAGAGACGCAGCTCGAACGTCTCCGCGCTCGCCGGTCCGTAGGCGTGTTCGATCACGTTGGAGACCACCTCGTCCACGGCCAGGACGATCCGCTCTGCCTCGCTGCGGGTGAAGCCCGCCTCCCTGGCCACCGACTCGGTCATCATGGCCACCCGCTCCAGCACGCCGGTGCGGGCGGGGAGCGCCATCTGGATCACCTCCTCGGGCCGACCGGCCGGAACGGCGGCTGCGGTCGCCCCGTCCCGCCGGATGAGGGTCACCAGGGTGATGTCATCGGGCTGGGGCTGGTCGCCGGCGAACGCCGACACCGCCGCCACGACAGCGTCCGCCATCTCCCGGGCCGCCGCCGCCGGCGCGGCACCGACCGCGTCGCGGAGACGAGCCATGCCGTATTCTTCCTCCCGTGCGTTCTGGGCGTCGGTCACGCCGTCGGTGTATATGACCAAGGCGTCGCCCGGCGTCAGTGCCAGCTCCATGACCTCGTAGTGCGCGCCCGGCATCACGCCCAGCGGGATCCCCGGGTTGGGCCGGATCTCCTCGGTCCGGCCGTCGGCGCGGCGGAGCACCGGCGGATTGTGCCCGGCGCTGACCAGCCGCGTCCGGCCGGTGTCCGGATGGTACTCGGCGAAGAGAAGGGTCACGAACAGGCCCGCCTCGTTGTCTTCGAACAGCAGATGGTTGGCCCGCCGCGCGATCTCCGCCGGCGAGTAGCCGCGCCCGGCCATGGCGCGCACGAGCAGCCGGGCCATGGCCATGAAGAAGGCCGCCGGGGCCCCCTTGCCGGACACATCGGCCACGACGATGCCCACCGCGCCGCCGGGAAGGCGGAGGAAGTCGAAGTAGTCGCCGCCCACCTCCCGGGCCGGCCGGTAGTAGCCGTACACGTCGAGGCGGTCCTGAAGCTCCGGGAACGGCGGAAACTGCCGGGGCAGGATGCTGCGCTGGATGTCGGCGGCGATCATCAGCTCCTGGCGGTACCGCTCCTTCTGGGCGGTGCTGGTCTTGACGTTCTCGATCTGGTCCAGGATGGCCTGGCCGAGGCGGTTGAAGGAGCCCGCCAGGCGGCGGATCTCCAGGGGGCCCTTGTCTTCGGCCAATCGCTCGGCATAGTTGCCCTGGGAGTAGCTGTCAGTCTGACCGAGGAACCGGGCCAGCGGTTTGGTGACCGAGTCAGACACCGCCAGCAGCAGCACCACGATCAACCCTACGATGACGATGGCGATGGGGATCACAGTGTTTTTCAGCTGGATCAGGGGCTGCAGCAAGACGTCGCGCGGCGCGATGATGGCCAGGGTCCAGCCGATGGATTCGATCCGGGCGTCGATGACCAGCGACGGCTTGCGCGTGTACGGGTCGGTCATGTCCACGAAGTTGGGCGCCGGATCCTTCAGCAGCCGGGCCAGATCCTTGAGGTGCGGGTCGGGAGACCGCTCGGCGATGTCCCAGAAGCTCTCGTTGGACATCAGCTGGCCGGAGACCTGGCGGCTTCGGCCGATGAGTCGGCCCGCCTCCGTCACCATGAAAGCCTGGCCGCCGCGCCGCGCGGCGAACCGTTCCAGCCGATCCACCAGCTCGGCCAGGGCGATATCCACCGTGGCCACGCCCACCAGTTCGCCCTTGCGCCAAACGGGGTAGGCGTAGGTGGTCATTAGGATGTCGCCGCCGCCGGTGTCCAGGTACGGCTCGGTCCAGTGCCCCCGCCCGTCGGCCAGCGGCTGCCGGAACCAGTCCCAGACCGTGTAGTCGTAGGCGGGATCGGCCAGTGACTGGAATTTCAGGTCGCCGCCGGGGGCGCGGCAGTAATAGGGGGCGTAGCGTCCCAGCGGCGTCTTGTCCGGAACGAAGGAGATTGTGCTGCCGTAGACGCCCGGATTCCGCGAGAACGTGCCTTGAAGCAGAAGGTCAACGGCCTCGGGGGTCAGCGTCTCCATGCTGCCCACCGAGGTGGCGATCCCTTCGGCCACCTGCCGGGACGATTCGAACAGGATATCGAACTCCCGCGCGTGGGCATGGGCCAGCTCGTACGATTCCCGGTTGATCTGGGTCAGGACGGTGTGCTCGCTCTGGCGGAAGCTCAGCAGCAGCAGGGCGCCGAACAGGACCAGGATGGCGGGGATCAGGACCAGCAGCAGGCGGGCCTTGATGCTCATGTCAGCTCAGTCCGGCGGTATTGGCGACGATGGTGAACATCTTCAGGAAGCCGGAGATCTCGAGGATCTCCAGAACCTGCGGCTGGGGCCGCGCCAGCACCACGCCACCGTCGAGCGGCCGGACGGCCTTGAGCGCGATGAGCAGCACACGCAGCCCGGCGCTGTTCATATACGGGACGTCGGACAGGTCCATGGCCAGCCACCGCGCGCCCCCCGCCAGTTCCTTCCGGACGGCGGCTTCGAAGTCGTCGACGGTATGGGCGTCTACGCGGCCCTGCGGCGCGAGGACTGTCCACTTGTCACCAACGCTGGAGACTTCCACCTGCATGGCCCCACCTCGGAATACCGGGATAGTCCAATCATAGGGATTTTGCCGCTGGAAGGCAAACTGAATCGGGATCAGCCGGCCGCCAGGATCGCCTTCAGTTTGTCGGCGTACCGCCGGCTCTCGGCGTCGCCGGTGACGAACTCGACGGCCTCGGGCCGGCTCACGCCCAGGCCCAGTTCCACCGCCCGGGCGATCTGCTCCTGCCGGAAGACGGGCGTTCCCATGATCGCGTCGTTGGCGCCCACTTCGCGCAGCACCGCCAGTCCCACGGCGTCGACGGCCACCCGGTCGATGCCGGCCAAAATCACGCCGGCCTCGGCCTTCTTCCCTTCCATGGGACCACCGTCGACGAAGCACTCCACGCCGTCGAGCACGACGAGCTTCGGGGTGTAGGCCAGGTTGATCTCGGCGATCATGCGGCGCATGTGTTCGGTGTTGCCGTGGAGCTGCCGCATCAGGCTGCGCGGGGTTATGCCCACCGCCAGTTTCAGCGACATGGTGAACACGCCGCCGTACTGGTGGGTTTTGAGGCAGGGCGTGATCACGATGTATTCGGCCTCCCGGACCGGCCGCGGGATGGTGAAGCCGTTCTCCCAGTGCAGACCCGGCGCGCTGAACGGCAGCCAGTCGGTGTCGGGGAGCGCCCCGAAGTCGATCACATCGAACCGCTCCTCTTTCGCCATCTCCGGGATGCCCTTCCGGGCGAGCACCTCGGGCATCTTGGCCGGGCCGCACCGGTCGCCCACGGCGATGGCGCCCGCGTCGCGGCGGCGCAGCTCCCGCACGATGGCGAGCAGGGTGTCGTTGTGGGTGGAGCCGGGGGCCGGGTCGGCGGTGTTGAAGTTCGGCTTGACGAGCACCCGCCGACCATGTGGCGGCTCGAACTCGAGCAGCTTCATCACCTGCTCCACGCCCGCCCGGCGGTCGGTGGTCTTGCACAGGGCGACCCGGGCGGCACGGGGGGCGTCAGCCCGGACCGTTCCCGTCAGCGAGCCGAGCAGCGGCCAGCCCGCCAGCCCCACCACGGTTCCTTTCATGAAATCCCGCCGATTGATCCCGTCCTTCGTCCACCGCATCCGGCACCTCCTCGGTCTGGGGTTTCACAGACCGCTCGGCCCATTGTATTCTCCGGCGCCCGCCCTGCGCAACCACCTCGGGACAACACCGAGACGCCGGCCGCCGGTTGCCGGATTCAACCCATCGCCCCGGATTTCATGTACAATACCGCCTGAGCATGTCCCATCCACACTTCAGGAGGCGATCATGAAATTTGCCGCTGCCGCGCTGGCCGTCCTGCTGCTGGCCGCCATCGCGTCCGGCGACGGGGGAAGCCCCGCCGTCGCTATCACCAAACCCGGGATGTACACGTCCGGCAAATGGACCTACACGCTGGAGGTCCGCAAGGGCGGCTATCAGACCGAGAACCGCACGGGCACGCTGACTTACGACGGCAAGCGGCTGGACCTCGACCCGGAGATCAACGACCACGTCCGCACCCCGTGGGGAACGATGTACTGGGTGGGGAAGCGGCGGATCACCTGGGGGTCCAACGGCTGGATGCCCCAACGCCACCCCAAGGAAAGGCGCAGCGGCAAGGAATTGCAGGTGCCGGGTCTGCCGCCGGACGAGTACGACCAGTTAAAGTCAAATGAGACGGCCGCGCCCGTGCCGTCGACGGCGACCCCCGCTTCAATCCCGCCGGCCGCGCCGCCGCAGCCCCTGCCGCCGGCCGCTCCGGCCCAACCCATGGTGCCGGGAACGGATATTGTTCTTGGGCGCGAGGCCACCGGTCACTACATCGAGGCGGTGGTGGGGCAGACGATCACCGTCCGGCTGGCCGGCAATCCCACCACCGGCTTCGGATGGGCCGCCCTACCCCCCGACGACCCGGCGGTGGCGGCCATGGGCAACAGCGAGTACCAGCAGAACCCCGCGGACGCCGGCCGCGTGGGCGCCGGCGGAACCTACATTTTCCGCTTCCGCGCCGAACGTCCGGGCGCGGCTAAGCTCGTCATCCAGTACCGCCGCCCCTGGGAACCGGGGCCCACCGAGGTCTTCCACGTCCTGGTCCGGGTGGCCCGGCCGGCGCAGCCGTAGGGTGGTCGGCTGCATCCAATCCGTCCGTCGTACGGATGCCCGGTCCCCACGGAGGTGAACATGTCTGCTGTCTGGTTGAAACGCTATGGCTTGGCCCTGACCGTTTTCCTGGTGCTGGATGCCGTCTGGCTGGGCGTCGTCGCCCGCACATTCTACCGGCAGCAGATCGGCTTTCTCCTGGCGGAGTCCCCGAACTGGTACGCCGCCGGGGTGTTCTACCTGCTGTTCATCGCCGGTCTGGTCCACTTCGTCGTGTCGCCGGCGGCGCGAGAAGGCGCGCCCGGACGCGGGACGCTTCGCGGCGCGTTCTTCGGGTTGGTCACGTACGCCACCTACGACCTGACCAATATGGCCACGGTGGCCCGCTGGCCGCTGGCGGTGACGCTGGTGGACCTGGCGTGGGGCGCCGCGGTGGCGGCAGCCACGGCGTACCTCTGCATCCGCCTCGGCCCCCGGGACGGATAACACTGTCCTGGCCCCTTTCCTGAAAAGCATGAACCGGCTGAATCCGTTTCAATGTGCCGACGGCTCCGGCAATGTGTCGAGGATCGCGGGGCGCGCGCCGAACGGCGCGGTGATCACCCGGGCCGGTCGCAGCATCCCGGTGTGGCGGGTGATCATCTGCTCCGTCCGCCGGGCGATCTCGGCAAGCTGGCCGACGGGGAAATCCCGCAGCCGGCAGACCGGCCGGGTGATGGAGAACTCATTGTAGTACCGATAGTCGCGGTGCAGGATCTCGAGGCCGAACGCCGCCGGATCCTTCCACGGCCGCGTGCCGGGCAGCGGCACGAAGACGCCGAAATCGGCGCTGGTGATCAGGTCGTCCCGGAACAGGCCGTCCAGCTTGGTCAGCGCGTCCGCCGCCTCAACCGGGTCGTCCCCCGGATGGCCGATCATCCACTCTGCCTTGATCATGAAATCGTGGTCCCGCAGGGCCCGGCACATGGCGATGGTCCGCGACCAGGGGCGCTTTTTGCCCATGGCCGCCAGCACCTTCTCGGACGAGTTCTCGATGCCGAGCCAGATGGTGCCGACGCCCGCCTGGCGCAGCGCCGCCAGAGTCTCCCGCTTCGCCGCGTCCAGGGGCTCCACCGTCAGGTTCATGAAGAACGCCGGCGGCAGGCACTGCCGCACGCCCCGCAGGCCGCGGATGAGCCGGGCCAGCTCCGGCGAGGCGAGCCACTGGGAGCTGTCCTCGATGCCCATCATCCGGGCGCTGTAGCGATCGGCCAGACCGGCGATCTCCCCGACGAGCCGCTCCATCGGCAGGCTGCGCTCCCGGCCCCAGAACGCGGCCTCGGCGCAGAACGCGCACCGGTACCGGCAGCCGCGGTGGATCATGCCGTAGACCTGGCACCGCTGGATGAACTCGGCCGGGAACAGCCCGAAGTCCACGGGCGGCAGCGCGGTCAGGTCACCGGGGGGGCGCGGCGACGTGCGGACGGTGGCGCCGTCGCGCCGGAACGTGAGGCCCCGGACGCCCGCCGGGTCCCGCCCCGCCTCGCGGGCGGCCAGCCATTCGGCCATCGTCCACTCGCCTTCGCCGCGAACCACGCAGTCGACCGCGGGATCGGCGGCGGTCTCGGCGTCGGTGAAGGTGACATGGGGACCGCCGATGACGGTGACGATGTCCTCCCGAAACGCCTTGACCAGACGGAGTATCTCGATGCTGGTGTGGTAGCCGATGGTGTACGGGCAGCCGACGCCCACCACGTCGGGCTTGAATTCGGTCAGCACCGACTCGATGATGGAGCGAATGACCGCCGGCGGCGTCACGTCGGCCACCGCCGCGTACGACAGGGGCAGCACCGCGACCGGCCAGCCGTTGGCCCGCAGGAACGACCCGATCTGGGCCAGCCCGCGGGGGAACACCATCCGGTTCGGCTGGCTGGCCAGTCGGGGCGGTTGGATCAGCAGGATACGCTGTTTCATGGGGCCTCGCCGGCCATTATCCCCCCGCCCCGCAGCGCCGTCAAGGCGCCGTCCACCGTCCCGGAATCATGAGCGTCCGACAAATCCCGCCTCGCGACGCGACCGTGACGCACCGGCCAGCACCGATCCAATTTTCTTGCCAGCTCAAGAATAGACCGTATAATGCTGCTCTGATTGTCAGGAGGAGCAGGCCGCGCGCATGAGCATCACCGCCTGGATCGCCGAGCATGTCACCCGGTTCATCGACTCGACGGGCTACATCACCATTTTCATTGCCATGGTGTTGGAAAGCATGGTGTTCCCCCTGCCCAGCGAGGCGGTGATGCCGTTCGCCGGTTTCCTCATCGCCGAGGGGCGGTTCTCCTTCTTCGGTGTGATCGCGGTGAGTACTCTGGCCAGCTTCGTCGGTTCGCTGCTGTCCTACTGGATGGGGCAATACGGCGGCCGCCCTTTCATCACCCGCTACGGCAAGTACTTCCTGCTGGATCCCCACGACCTGGCAATCACCGAGCGGTTCTTCGCGCGGCGGGGCGAGCTCGCGATCCTGATCTCCCGCTTCATCCCGGTGGTCCGCCACCTGATCTCCATCCCGGCGGGCATCGCCCGGATGAACCTCGTCAAGTTCTCCATCTACACCGCGATCGGCGCCGGTCTCTGGAACGCCTTTCTCACGGTCGTGGGCTATTACCTGAAGCAGAACTGGCACCTGGTCATGGAGTACAGCCACGTCGTGGACATCGTGGTGGTGCTGATCCTTGTCACCTTGGCGGGTTTGTTCGTGTATCGCCACCTTGCGCGCAGGAAACCCACCGCAGCGACCCGGTAGCCCGAATCGAACGGGGTGGCTCCCCGGCAACGTCGTCGCGGCGAGCTACCGGATCAAGCCCGCCTTACGTATTTTCTTGCCGGCCGCGTCGGCGATTTCTCTGACCGGCTTTTGGATATCATTCGGATCGGTCGTCTTGCACAATCCTGCCCAGACCAGGGAATCCTGCTCGATGGAGTAAACCAGCGTCTCCAGCGATACGACGGTATTGGAATTCTGTAGCCCGGCGAGTAGACGTGGACCAGCTGTAATCCCAGTAACCCCAAAAGCCGGCACAGTAAGGCCCGGCGTACCAGGCAGTGCCCGGCATATCACGGAGTTCCTCCTCCTTCCCCGCCACGCAATCCACGCCCCGGCCACACAGCTCCGCGGCCAGCGTCTCTTCGGGACCCAGCCGCATGGATTCGTCCGCGCTGATCACGAAGGTCGCCACCTTCTTGCCCGTCCGGTCCAGTGGATCGGCGATCGGGTTCTTCCACGTCGACACGTAACTCACGGAACCCGCCAGGGTCAGGACGGCTAGACCCAGGAAGGCGATTGTAGAACAGACCAGGTTCTTCATTGTGCACCCACTCCACTCCGACTCAGGCGCCCGTATTCGGCACGGCCTCAGATGTCAAGGGACAACCAGTCGCTGGCAACCGTTTCAGCTTGGCATGGGTGACAAAGGATCGGAATGCTGGAACATGGACAATAGGCTCAGCGCGTGGCAAAACGTCGCCTCGGCCCGGGAGTCCGCGCCCCCGCACCTCAACTCGGCCGTGCCCGGACGCACGCGTCTGCACCGGACGCCGAAAGCCCGGCACCCGGCGGAAACGCCGGGTGCCGGATCGTGCCCAAATTGTGACGGTAATCGCGTTCAGGAACAGTCGCTGATCTTGGCGACGGGGCCGTTCTTCTTCACCGATGCAATGCCCTTCTCCATGGACGCGGCGGATTTGTAGAGCTCGCTCTTGCCGATGACCTGGAGGTTCGCCGCCTTCAGGACGAAGAAATGCTGCCCGTCCTTGGCCACCTTCCGCTCGTAGCGGTCGTCGTACGCCGCGTTCTTCTGGACCGAGGCGATCCCGTTCTCCGCGGCGGGCTTGGTGTTGTACAGCTCGCTGGTCAGGATGACCTGTCCGTTGGCGGCCTTCAGGTTGAATGTGAACTGTCCGCTCTTGCTCTTCTTCAGCTCAAACTTTGCAGCCATGTCAATCTCCTCCTCTTGGGTGGAATGAATAAACCGTTCGAAGCGAGTGGTCGCTGCGGTGTCCGCCGCACTTCCCGGGGAGTGGAAGTCCGGCGGTCCGGAGCGCGGATCGCACCGGGCGGGCGGAGCCGCCCGGCGGATGACCGCGTGGTGTTCAGCGCTTGGGGATCACCAGCTTTTGGCCCACCTTGATCAGGTTCGGGTCCTTCAGGATGTCCTTGTTGGCGTTGAAAATTTCCATGTACCGCTTGGCGTCGTCCAGGTGGGTTTTGGCGATCTTGGACAGCGTGTCGCCCGGCTGGACGGTGTGAATGCCGTGGATGTCCGACCGGTCGGCCTTGATGTCCACCGAGAGCTCTTTCTGCCAGTCGGTGTACTGCTTGATCTTGTCCCAGAACAGGTCTTTCTCCAGCTGGTAAGTGGTGGCACCCTTGATGACGAGCTTGCCGCCTTCTTCCTTGACCAGGAAGTCGCGAATTTCCAACCGCGTCGCCAAGGTCATCAATTCCTGGTACTTGTCAATCAAAGCCATAATGCCTCCTTGCGGGTTGTGATGAAATAAATGTCATCGGCCGCACGGGCGGCCGTCCGGATGGTCGCTGATGGATTCGGCGGACTAACCGCCGAAGAGCTTGCCCAGCATGCCCATCAGGCCGCCGGCGGAGCTGTCTTCGCCGCCGCCCAGAATCGAGGCCAGAATGTCCATCCCGCCGCCGGCCTGGCCGAACGGCGACTGTGGCGCGGCCGGCGCGTTGGTCTGGCGACTCAGCGAGCCCATCAACAGGCTGGCCACGATGGGCAGCATCTTTTTCAGAATGTCCGTGCCGATACCGGTCTGCTGCGATGCCTGGGCGGCGACGGCCCGGCTCACGTCCTTGCTGCCCAGGATGTGCCCCAGGATGCCGTTGCCGTCCATGATGTTTTCGGCCGAGCCCAGGATGCCCGGGTTGTCGAGGTACTGCTGGTGGCCGCCGCCGGCCAGCGCCTGGAACAGGCTGTCCATTCCGCCTTCCTGCTTGACGTTCCGGGAGAGCCCCGCCTGCAGCGCCGGCAGCAGGCTGGCCACCGCCGACTGCGCCTGATCCTCCTGCAATCCGAACTGCTGGGCGATCTGGCTGATGGCCCCGCCGCCCCCCGTGTTGAGAAGCAATTCCATTAGGTCCATAGAACCTCTCCTGATTTGATTTGCGACAGTTGTTTTTGCATGTCTATTTTATTGTTGATTCAGCAAAGTCAATAGAAGTTTCAAAAAAGTTACGAGGTGCGAAAAATACTCCGATCCGCTCCACCGACGGCTCATCGTGATGACGGACAAACGCTGTCCTTGCATCATGAGATATTGATCCGCGACCCGGCTGTCAGATTGCGACAGTCGATTCACACGTGAAGGAGTTGTCGGCGCGATCGACCGGAGGCGGGCCGGCTAAAAATCGATTTCGAACTTGCCACGGAACTGCCGGCCCACGCCGTTGTAAAAGGTGCCGAAGGCGGGGCTGTCCACGTTGTTCTGGACGTCGCGGGGATTCCAGTGATTCGTGAGATTGTAGATCTTGATGCCGATCTGGGTGCGGTACACGCGGTTCCGGAACTTGATGTCCACCTTTTTCATCAACGTGAAATCCAGCGAGGCGAACAGCGGGAAGCGGCCGCCGCGGTTGCGGGCGCCGACGAAGCGCTGCTCCTCGTCCACCAGAGAGTACGGGAAGCCGTCGCGGATCTCCAGCAGCGGCGCCAGAATGATTCCGAACGGCAGGTTGGCGATCCCGGTGACCAGGAACCGGTCCGGCACGTCGAACGGCTGCGGCCCCACCTCGTCCGCCCGGATGACGGGATAGTGGTAGTTGCCGAAGTACAGCTCGAAGGCGTTGAGGTTGCCCACCGCCGACGAGCGCACGTAGGAGACGGTGACTTCGTCCGCTTGGCGGAAGCGGTACCGCAGGCTGACGAGCCACTCCTTGTAACTGGAACTGCCCCGGTTGCTCAGCACCAGGGCCGGCGTCTCGCCGGCCACCGGGTCGACCACCAGGTCGTCCCGCTGCTCGCGGTTCTGATAGCCGGCCCGCGCCCAGAGCCCGCGGGTGATCTCGCGGTCCAGCTCCAGGTTCCAGGTCAAGGAGTAGGCGTTGTCCAGCCGCCCGCCCCCCAGGACGTTGATGAACGTGACCGGCCCGCCCACCACCGTTTCACCGTCGGCGGCGTAGTTGGTCACCCGGAACTGCTGGTATTGTGTGAAGGCGCCGGCGTTGAGGGGGATCTTGTCGTAGAAGACGCCGAGGCCGCCCCGGATCACCGTGCGTGGATCCTTCGGAAAGGGCAGCCAAGCGAATCCGGCCCGGGGCGCGATGTGGAACCGATCGCCCAGCGAATCCCAGTCGAGCCGCACCCCGGCGTCCAGCGTGAGCGGCGCCCCGATCTGCCAGCGGTCCTGGGCGAACGCGGTGCACTCGGTCACCCCCCGCGACAGCGCCCCCGCCCCGACAAACTCGAACCGCTGAAACCGCGTCCCATCGGCGCGGCGGATGACCGTCTCCCGGCTCCGGTCGGTGCCGTCGAAGGCGGAGTGCGAGACCACGTAACCGAACTTCGGGTTGTGCAGCCCGTGCCAGCGCGACTGGTTCAGGGTGAGGGTCTGCGCCCACTCGTAGCGGCGGCTGAAGCGGTCCTGGGTGTTGTAGAACCCCCCGCGCCACGTTTCCGGAGTGATGGTCATGGGATCCAGTGATTGGCCCCAGACATGGGCGTCCAGCTGCTTGACCGACAAGGAAGATTCCATCAGCGCATTCAGGTTCAGGATCATCCGGTCGGCGAACGCGAAGAAGTATCCCCGCTGGCGGTAGTTGGGGGTCACCGCGGGCGGATGGAACGTGTCCAGATTGACATACTTCAGGTTCTGGGGATAGATGGACAGCACCGCCGTGACGTCGTGCGTGTCGCCGGGATCCCAGTCGATGCGGGTGAAGGAGTCGAAGGTCTCAAGCCGGGTCACGTTGTTCGGCTCCGGCAGCGAGGGCACGTCGGTCAGGATGAAGCGGTACTCGAGGTGCTGGGTGAACCAGACGCGATTGCGCGCCAGCGGCCCGGCCAGGGCCAGCCGCGGCGTGAACGATTCGAAGCCGCGGGTGCTGCCGTCCACCCAGCGCAGGCGCGGCATGAAGTTCGTCAGGAGGAACTTGAACGTGTCAGTGCCCCGCCGGGTTTCGATGGTGGTGACGGCGCCCGTGAACTTGCCGTATTCGGCCGCGTACGGGTTGGCGTGCACCTTCACGCTTTCGATGGCCTCGATGGGCAGTTCCATGGCGTACTGGCCGGTGACCGGATCGGTCACGTTGACCGAGTTGACCAGCAGGCCGCTCTGGCTCGCCCGCGCCCCCTTCAGGTTCAGCAAACCGTCGGGTCCGCGGACCACCCCGGGCAGCAGCGGCAGCGCGTCCTGAAACTTCTCGTTCACCAGAGGCGCCGTGCGGAGCAGCTCCTCGCGCAGCTCCGCCGGCAGCGTCGGCTGCCGGACCTGCTCCTGCTCGCTCTCGGCCACCACGTCCACGGAGGCGGCGAGCTGTGCCAGCGGCAGCGTCAGCTCCACGTCCAGCGCCTGTTCCCGGAGCACGGTGACCTTGCGGCGCGTGGTCACGAACCCGTCCATCGCCGCCTGGACGACGTACGCACCGGCCGCCACATCGGCGAACTCCACGCGGCCGTCGTCGCCGGTGAAGCTCTGCAGCGGCTGCTCCCGGGCCTCCGGCTGCAGAGTCACGGTGGCCCCGGGCAGCGGCTGCAGCTCCCCCGAGGGGAGCGCGAACCGGACCGTGATCCGCACCGGCCCCGCGGCGCCGGCCCAAACGGGGCAGGCCGCCATCAGGATCACGGCCGCCCATCCCAGCCGCAGGGCTCTGTCATGGGTACGTCGCATCGGTCCGCTCGCCTCGCCGGTTGGAGTGTGTCCGGCCTCCGGGCCGGGTGGGGCGCCGACCGGCGGACCAGCCGGCGCGCTCCGGATCAGACGTCGCCAGGGACATTCAGGCCGTCCCCTCACCCGCCTCCCCGCCGGCCTCGGCGCGGGGGGACGCCAGCGGATCGCCGTGGCGGATCACCTTCTCCACGGCATAGATGGTCCTCTGGCTGGACTCGAAGTAGACGCGGGTGAGCATTTCGCCCAGCAGTCCGAAGCAGACGAGCTGCACGCCCGCCAGCACCAGCAGCACGGCGAACATCAGCAGGGGCGCGTGCTGCGTGAACACGTCACCGCCCAGCAGCAGCTTCTTGGCCACCAGGAACAGCCCGGTGCCGACCCCGCCGACCAGGCACAGGAGACCCGGCCGGCCGAAGAAGTGCAGCGGCCGGGTGATGTACTTGAGCAGGAAGCGGATGGTGATCAGGTCGAACATCACCCGGAACGTGCGCATGATGGTGTAGTGCGAGCGGCCGTGCTGCCGCTTCCGGCTGTTGATGGGCACCTCTCGCACTCGGGCCCCGTACGCCAGCGCCAGTGCCGGGATGAACCGGTGCAGGTCGCCGTAGAGCCGGACCTGCGAGAGGATGTCCCTCCGGTACGCCTTGAACGTGGTCCCGAAGTCGTGGATGTCGAGCCCGGAGAAACGGGCCATGATCCAGTTGGCGATGCGCGACGGCAGCTTGCGGGACAGGAACGGATCGATCCGCTCCTTGCGCCAGCCGCTGGCGATGTCACAGGTGTCCTCCCGGACCGGTTGCAGCAGGGCCGGAATGTCGGCGGGGTCGTGCTGCAGGTCGCCGTCCATGCTGATGACGATCTCCCCGCGAGCATGGTCGAAGCCCGCCGCCAGGGCGCCGGTCTGGCCGTGGTTACGCCGCAGTTTCACGCAGACCACCCGCGGATCGCGGCGGACCAGGGCGAGGATGGCGTCCACGGAGCCGTCGGTGCTCTTGTCATCGACAAAGATCAGCTCGTACGCAGCGGTGATCCCGGCCATGGTCCGGGTGATCTCCTCGTAGAGCAGCGGGATGTTCACCTCCTCGTTATGAAACGGAACGACGATGGAAACCGCTGGGGCTGTCGATTGGTTCATCACACCCATCCTTGTGCCGGCCGCCCCCACAGGCACGGCCGGCTGAAGTCGCGGCGATCAGTCCGCCGTGAGGAAGTACATCTCCAACGGCACCTGGACGCGGGGCGGGGCCGTGTCGCGAGCCGCCACGATCTCCCCGAATTCCGTTCCGTCGAGCCGGAACACCCGCACCATGGGCCGCCCGTCGATCCCGACGCTCAGCAGGTCATCCTCCCGGTTCCACAGCCGGGAGTGGAACGCCACGTTCTCGTAATAGATCCGGCCGGGCTGCAGGAAGACGAAGCGGGGCGCCGTCACCGGCAGGGCGAACCGGGCGTCGGACAAATTGGCCACGCGCAGGTCCCGGCGGCCGGACTGCTTGAGATAATAGCTGAAAACGGCCGGCGTTTCACCCACCAGGACGCTGCCCGGGGGCGCCTGCCGCAGGGTGCCGGCAATCGCCTCGCGCAGCTGCAGGTCGTAGCACTCGTCATGGGGGAAATAATAGGCGGCGCGATCCGCCCCGCCGCCGATCGCGTTGACGTAGAGGGCATAGAACGGGTGGGCCGCGACCAGGGCCGCCAGCGAGGCCAACACCACCAGGGCGGTCAGCGCGGTCTCGGGGATCCACCGATACACCGGGGAAGCGGCACGGAACCAGCGCGCGGCGAGCCACTCCGCCGCGGCGAACGTCCCGTACGCCGCCGCGAGATACACCGCCGGCATGAGGCTCAACTGGTAGCGCAGGAACTTCACGCCGACAATCGAGTAGGGCACCAGCCAGAACACCAGCCAAAGCAGGACGAACATGGGGCCGGCCGCCCGCCATCGCCGCGCGCACAGCGCCGTGCCGCCGACAAACGCCAGCAGCACGAGCGGCGGCAGTTTCACGGCCAGGGCCAGCAGGTAGAAGTACCACGGCGTGCCGCCGAACGGCGTCAGGGTGATGCTGTTGGGGAACAGGCGGTCGAACATGACGTAGCCGTGGTGCGTGACCGTGGCCTGGCCCGTGTAGGAGATGATGTGCGCCAGCACCGTCGGATGCAGGATCATGGGATTGGCCAGCAGGAACACGGCACCCATCACCGCGACGTAGAGCAACAGCTCCCGCTTCCCGTAGCGGTCCGGCGGATACAGACCGGGGTTGCCACGGCGATGGAGGTAGAAAAACAGGAGCGTCACCGCCCAGAAGTGGGGGAAGTATTTGCTCGCCAGCATGAGGCCGAAGCACGCGGCCGACAGCAGGTAGAACATCCGCTTCCGGCGCGCGGCCTCATCCGGAGTCGTCTTCATCCGCCAGTGGAAGTAGATGCCCCACAGCAGGAAAAACACCAGCAGCGTGTCTTCCTTGGCCATCTGGTTGACGAACACCGCGTGGATGCCGACGGCCCACAGGAAGGCCGCCAGCAAACCCACCCGGCGGGAGAAAAACGCGGCGCCCACCAGGAACAGCGGGATGACCGTCAGGGTGCCCGCCAGAGCGTTGGGGAGGCGGACGGCCACCTCCTCGGTGAGCCGGCCGCCGTTCGTCCCGGCGCCCCAGCGGTTCCAGAGGTCGGCCGCGGTGACCGACACAAGGACAAGGCTTTTTAGGAGCATGGGGTGCTCGGCGTTACCGGTGAAATCGCCCTGCTGGTACTGCCGCACGGCCTGGATCTTGTTCACCTCGTCCTCGGCCAGTCCGCGCTCGGCCAGGCCCGAGAACCGGACCACGGCACCCAGCAGGACGGCCGCCAGCAGCAGGCAGACCGTCTCCCGACGGGATCCGCCCGTCGATGTGTCAGAACTTGAAATTGGCATCATCGCTGTCGTTCCACCAGTTGATTCCGCCGGACGCACGGCGCCTTACGGCCCTTCCAGTTCCGGCAGGATGCGCTTTTCCCAATACGGCATCAGCAGGTCGGCGATCTGCCGGAGGTGCGCGCAGAGCCGGCGCTTGTCCTCGGACGAGACGGCCGCGAACACGTCCTGGAGAAACCGGGCGCACTTGGGGAGGAAGTCCTCCATGAGGGCGATTCCCCGGGGCGTGATCTCCGCCAGGCGCTTCCGCCGGTCCTGGGGATCCTCACGCCGTCCCACGAGGCCTTTCCGAACCAACCCCTGAACCAGACCGGTCACGTTGGCCGGGCTGACCAGCAGCAGCTCGCCGATCTCGCCCAGGGCGCACTCCTGGCCCCGCTTCATGTAGAGGAGGGTCAGCACGTCCATGGACTGGGGCGTGATCTTGTACTTGGCGAACGCCCGCTCCATGACGGACGCCAGGATGTGGTAGGTGTTGGACAGCTCCACGACGAGTCGGATGGCCGTGTGGTCATAATCCGGGAACTGCTCGTCGAGCTTGTCGATGATGGCCTGGAGATGCTGATCGCGCATGCCGTTCTCCTCGTCACCCGCCGCCGCGCGAGGGTCAGGGTGCGGACGGACCCGGCTCGACGCCGCCGCCCAGCGCCTTGAAGGTCTCCACCAGATTGGCCCGGCGGGCCAGGCGGACGTTCACCAGCCCCTGCTGGGCATTGTAGAGCGCCCGCTGCGCCACGAGGACGTTCAGGTAGCCGTCAATGCCTGCCTTGTACCTGGCCTCCGCCAGACGGCAGGTCGCCTCCAGGGTGTGGACCAGGGCCTCCTGCGCGGCCTGCTGCTCCACGAGGGTGGCCCGCAGGCTGAGCGCGTCGCTGACTTCGCGGAAAGCCGACTGGATGGCCGATTCGTACGTGGCGACGGCGATGTCCCGGTCCGCCTGCGACACCTGGTAGCTGGCCTGGCGGGTGCCCCAGTCGAAGATGGGCAGCACCGCCTGGGGCACGAAATTCCACGAGCGGGACCCGAATTTGAACAAGTCGGCCAGGTCGCTGCTGGTCAGCCCCACGCCGGCGGTCAGGGTGATCCGCGGGAAGAACGCCGCGCGGGCCGCCTCGATGTTGGCGTAGGCGCCCCGCAGCTGGTGTTCGGCCGCCTGGATGTCGGGCCGGCGAAGCAGCACGTCGGAAGGCAGCCCGGCGGCCACCTCCCGGAAGTCGGCCACCGCATCGAGCTCGGTGGGCAGCTCGTCGGGCGGCACCGGCGCGCCCACCACCAGGTCGAGCGCGTTCCGGTCCAGGGCGATGAGGCCGTTGTAGCGGGCGATGTCCACGCGGGCGGCTTCCACCAGGGACTGCGCCTCGTGCACGTCCAGGTCGGAGGCGATGCCGAAATCCCGGCTGCTGCGGATCAGCTCGTACGCCTTCTGCTGGGCGTCGAGGGTGGCCCTGGCCAGCCGCAGATTCTCCTGGTCCGCCGCCAGCGTCAGGTAGCTGGCGGCCACGGCGGCCACCAGCGAGATCTGGGTGGCCGAGCGGGCCTGTTCCGTGGCCAGGTACTGCTCCAGCGCCTGCTCCTTCAGGCTGCGGATGCGCCCGAAGAAATCGATCTCCCACGCGGTGGCGCCGAGGCTCAGGGTGTACTGGGCGACGGTCTCCGACTCGTCGGCACCCGACAGGTTTTTCGGCACGCGGTAGGCGTCGATGGCGGCGGCCGCGCTCACCGTGGGGTACTGCGCGGCGCGCTGGATCCGGTACAGGGCCTGGACCTTGTCGACGTTCAGCGCTGCGATCCGCAGGTCCCGGTTGTGCTCCAGCGCCCGCCCGATCACGGACTGAAGCTTCGGGTCGGTGAAGAACTCCCGCCAGCCGATCTCGGCGGCGGCGGGCGCGCCGGATCCGGTCGCGGCCGCGCCGGCGGCCGGCTCCGGCCAGGCGGCCGGCACCGGCGGGACCGGCTGTTCGTACGCCTGCCGCTTCGGGCAGCCGCAGAGGAACAGGGCCAGTCCCACCGTGAGAATGAGAATTCGGTTCATGGTGCTATTCCTCCTGCGGCTGGAACTCATCCGGCGCGTGGGACGCGACCCGGCGGCTCGTTTTCCGGCCGAAGACCTGAACCACCACTACATAGAACAGGGGGATGAAGAAGATGGCCAGGAAGGTGGCGGTGATCATGCCGCCCAGCACACTCGTGCCGATGGCTTGCTGGGCGCCGGCACCCGCGCCGGCGGCCATGGCCAGGGGCAGGACCCCGAAGCCGAACGCCAGCGACGTCATCACAATGGGCCGAAGCCGAAGCCGGGCGCCCTCGAGAGTGGCCTCGATGAGACTGATCCCCTGCGCCAACCGCAGTTTGGCGAACTGGACGATCAGAATGGCGTTCTTGGTGGTGAGGCCGAGCACGGTGAGCAGGCCGATCTGGAAGTAAACGTCGTTGGGCAGGCCGCGCCAGGTGGACGCCAGCACACCGCCGATGACCCCCAGCGGCAGAGCGAACAGAATGGAGATGGGGATCGTCCAGCTCTCGTACAGGGCCGCCAGAACCAGGAAGATGGCCAGAATGGAGAACGTGTACAGCAGTCCGGTCTGGGCCTGGCCCATGCGCTCCTGGTACGACAGGCCGGTCCAGTCGTAGCCGAAACCCTGGGGCAGCTTCGCGACGATCTCCTCCATGGCCTGCATGGCCTCGCCGGAGCTCCGGCCGGGCGCCGCCTCGCCGAGGAAGTTCAGCGCCGGGAAGCCGTTGTACCGCTCCAGCCGGGGCGAGTCGTAGATCCACCGCCCCGAGGCCAGCGCGGCGACTGGCACCATCTCGCCCAGGTTGTTGCGGACGTAGAGGCGATCCAGGCCGTTGGGCAACATGCGGAAGGCGGAGTCCGCCTGGGCGTACACCCGCTTGACACGGCCGCCCTGGATGAAGTCGTTGACGTACGCGCTGCCGAAGGCTGTGGCGATGGTGGCCTGGATGGCGGTCACGCTCACCCCGAGGGTGCCGGCCTTCTCCCAGTCCGTGTCCACCTTGTACTGGGGCACGTCGGGCAGGCCGTTGGGTCGGACCGCCGCCAGCCGCGGGTCCTGCATGGCCTGCATCATGAGCAGGCCGCGGGCCTCCATCAGCTTGGCATGGCCGAGCCCGCCGCGGTCCTGCAGCATGAAGTCGAACCCCTTGGCCTGGCCGAGCTCCACCACCGCCGGCGGCGGGAACGCGAACGCCAGGGCGTTCCGGTAGCCGGCGAACACGCCCATGGCGCGGCCGGCCACCGCCTTCACTTTGAGGTCCGGCCGGTCGCGCAGCTCCCAGTCCCGCAGCTTGATGAACGACATGCCCTGGTTCTGGCCGCGGCCGGCCATGCTGAACCCGGAGATGGTCATGCAGGATTCCACGGCCTCCTTCTGCTCCACCAGGAAATGGTGCCGGAGCCTGGTCATCACCTCTTCAGTCTGCTCCAGGGTGGATCCGGGGGGGAGCTGGACCATGGCCATCATCATCCCCTGGTCCTCATCGGGCAGGTACGACGTGGGCATCCGCATGAAGTAGTAACCCATGGCCGCGACGATGAGCACAAAGAGGACGAGGTAGGGCGCCTTGACCCGCAGGATGTGCCCCACCAGCGCCTGGTACCGCTCCCGTAAAAAGTTGAAGCCGCGGTCGAACCAGAGGAAGAACGGCCGGAACAGGCGGAAGCCGGTTTCGGCCGCCTCATGCCCCTTGGCCACGGGCTTGAGGAGCGAGGCGCAGAGCACGGGCGTCAGGATCAACGCCACCACCACCGACAACATCATCGAGGAAATGATGGTGATGGAGAACTGGCGGTAGATAACCCCGGTGGAGCCGGGGAAGAACATCATGGGGCCGAAGACGGCCGAGAGCACCAACCCGATGCCCACCAGCGCGCTGGTGATCTCGCCCATGGACTTGCGGGTGGCTTCGCGCGGCGACAGCCCCTCCTCGCTCATGACGCGCTCCACGTTCTCCACGACGACGATGGCATCGTCCACCAACAGCCCGATGGCCAGCACCATGGCGAACATGGTGAGCATGTTGATGGAGAACCCGAACAGCGCCAGCACGCCGAAGGTGCCCAGCAGCACCACGGGCACGGCGATGGTGGGAATCAGGGTGGCCCGCAGGTTGCCCAGAAACAGGTACATGATGAGGAACACCAGAACGATCGCTTCGATGAGCGTCTTGACCACTTCCCAGATGGCGACCTTCACGAAGGGCGTCGTGTCGTAGGGATAGACCACCTTCATGCCGGCGGGGAAGTACCGCGACAGCTCCGCCATCTTGGCCTTGACCGCGTCGGCGGTGTCCAGAGCGTTGGCGCCCGGCTCCTGGCGGACCGCCAGACCGGCCACCGGCATGCCGTCATGCTTGGAGATGACGTCGTAGAACTCGGTCCCCAGCTCGGTGCGCGCCACGTCCCGGACCCGCACCACCGACCCGTCGGGGTTGATGCGCAGCGGGATGGCGGCGAACTCCTCGGGGGTCTTGAGCAGCGACTGCACGATGATGGACGCGTTGAGGCGCTGGCCGGGAACCGCCGGCATCCCGCCGAACTGGCCGGCGGAAACCTCCACGTTGTACGCCCGCACCGCGAGCACCACGTCGCTCGTGGTCATGTTGTACTTGGTGAGCCGGTCCGGGTTCAGCCAGATCCGCATGGCGTACTGGGATCCGAACGCCTCCACCTCGCCCACGCCCGGCACGCGGGCCAGTGACGGCTGGATCTGGGACGCACAGTAGTCGTTCAGGTCGTGCTGGTCCAGGTCGGCGCTCTCGCTCCGGAGGCCGACGATCATCAGGTAATTGCGGGTCGATTTGCTGACCGTGACGCCCCGGCGCTGCACGTCCTCCGGCAGCATGGGCAGCGCGAGCTGGAGCTTGTTCTGCACCTTCGCCCAGGCCAGGTCCGGATCGGTGCCCGGCGCGAAGGTCAGCGTGAGGGTGCCGGTGCCCGACGAGTCGCTGGTGGCGGACATGTACAGCATCCGGTCGAGGCCCGTCATCTTCTGCTCGATGATCTGGACCACGCTGTCCTCGACGGTCTTGGCCGACGCGCCGGGGAAGACCGCGGAGATGGAGATGGACGGCGGCGCAATGGGCGGATACTGGGAGATGGGCAGGTTGTAGATCGCCAGGGCGCCGCCCAGCATCATGCCGATGGCGATGACCCAGGCGAAGACCGGGCGGTCGAGGAAAAATCTGGAGAGCATGGACTCCCCCTACTGCTTCGGCGCGGCGCCCGGCGGGTTGGCGTCGGCACCCGGCGGGCCCGCCGGCGGCGCACCGAAGGGCAGCGCCTTGACCGCCATGCCGGGCCGCACCTTCTGCAGCCCCTCGACGATTACGCGGTCGCCCGCCGCCAGTCCCGCGGCGACCAGCCACTTGTCGCCGAGCGCGCGGTCCAGCGTCAGGGCCCGCTGCTCCACCTTGCCCGCGGCGTTCACGATCCAGGCGACGGGCTTGCCCTTCGGATCGCGGGTGATTCCTTGCTGGGTCACGCAGAGCGCCTGTTCGCTGACCCCTTCCTCGACGACCGCCCGCACGAACATGCCGGGCAGCAGGATCTGCTTGGGATTGGGGAAGACCATCCGCAGGGTCACTGAACCCGTGGTCGGGTCCACGGTCACGTCGCGGAACTGCAGGGTGCCCTCCTGCGCGTAGGTGGCGCCGTCCTCCAGGATGAGCTTCACCTTGTTCCGGGAGACGCCGTTGGAGAGGCGGCCCTCCTCGAGGTTGCGCCGTAGCCGCAGGAGATCCGCGCTGGCCTGGGTGACATCCACGTAGATAGGATCCAGCTGTTGGATGACCGCCAGGGGAACCGGCTGGTACGCCGTCACCATGGCGCCCACGGTGACGTTGGATTTGCCGATGCGCCCCGAGATGGGCGCCTTGATGGGCGTATAGGCGAGGTTGATCCGGGCGCTCTCGACGGCCGTCCGGCTGATCTCCAGGGCCGCCCGCCGCGCCGCCAGATTGGCTTCGGCCTGACGGAGAGTGGCGCTGGCGTCGTCGTATTCCTGCTGCCCCACGGCGTGAATCGCCACGAGCCCCTGGAGGCGTTCGGCCCGGGAGCGGAGGGCCGGCAGGTTCGCCTCAGCCACGGCCAGTTCCGCCTCCGCCGCGCCGAGGGCGGCCTGGGCCTGGTCGTAGGCCGCCTGATACGGCTCGGGATCGATCTGATACAGCAACTCGCCTTCCTGGACGTAGGCGCCCTCCCGGAAGAGGCGACTCTGGATGAGGCCGTTGACCTGCGGCCGGATCTCGGCCACCAGGTAGGCGGACGTCCGGCCGGGTAGTTCGGTGGTGAGCACCACCCGCTCGGTCTGGACCGTCACGAACGCCACCTCGGGCGGGCCCGCCGGCGGCGGCGCCGGCTGCGATCCGCAGCCCGCCAACAGGAGCCCGGCCATCATGGCCGTCGCGGCGATCACCCGATTCAGCCAGTATCGACTCGGCATACATTATCTCCTCGCTCCGCGTTCGAACGGGGCCCAGAATATCACTGATCAAAAAAATAGTCAAGTACTTAAATGTTTATTTGTGAATAAATATTATTATCAATATAATCAAATATTTAAATAATACCATTGATGCCGTTGATTGGAACATGCTCGAACCGGACGGCTGGTTGCCGCCGTAAGCCGGCCGCGCCGGAACGCATATATTAAGATGAATGGAGCCTGGTGCCTAGCGCTTGACCAGCTCCACGCGGCGGTTCTTCGCACGCCCCTCGTCGGTATCGTTGGACGCCACCGGAGCCAGCGGGCCGCAGCCGAACGCGGACAGCCGCGCCGCCGCAATCCCGTGCGTTCCGGTGAGCGCCGCCACCACCGCCTTCGCCCGCGCCTCGGACAGGGCCATGTTGTGGGGGATATCCCCAGTCGAGTCGGTGTGGCCGACAACCAGCAGGGACAGCTTCGGATCCTGTTTCAGCAGCCGGGCGATCTCCTCAAGTGACTTCTCCGATCCGGGCTTGATCTCGGCCTTGTCGGTATCGAAGTGGATGCCGTAGACGGCGGCGTGGCCCGTGTCGTGGAGGTCGCCCTTCCAGATGTCTGCGCTCGCGACCACATCCTGCTGCATGCCGCCCCGCTCGACGATGACGACGTGGTAGTTGTTCCCGCTGTCGCCGATGGCCACCCGAACCCAGATCTCGTCCGTTCCCCGGACCAGCTTCAGGGTGGTGAGCCCGCCGCCGGCGGCCACGTCCTGGTACAGCACGCCGCCGCCGATCCGGGCGACGGCGTTCTGGTAGTTGCGGGCGATCTGCAGCGGCGACGGTACGCTGACGCCGTCTTTGGGCCGGTAGTCGATGCGCGTGGTGCGTCCCTCCACGGCGACGAGCCGGCCGTCCTTGCCTTCAAACTCGAAGCGGTCGAAATCCTTCTGGTCGTAGTTCTCGATGAAATATCCGGGCATGCGCGACAGCAGCGGATGGTCCTGTCCGCCGGGCGTGTCGTCCTGCGCCCGCAGCGGCGCTACGGCCGCCAGCAACACCAGCGTGCCCATCACCATCAGTCGGATTGCGTTCATGGTTCGTTCTCCTGGATGAGGATCGCGGATCAGCCGCCGATCCGCGAAGAGGAGCAGCATAGATAAGGTTCCACCGGAACACAAGCGGAAAGAATGGCGGGGCTCCCGGTGGCCGGAGCCCACGCACCGCAACACCGGCTACGGTTGAGCCGCCGGTCGGGTGCCGCGTTCGGCATACTTGTCAATCAGCTCCCGCGTGAGCACCTTCATTGCGCTGTCGCATTTCGGTGTGGCGATGTTCGTGAGGATGACCACGGCGAAGTCGGCGGCCGGATCGAACAGGATCCGGGCGATGTTCATGCCGTTGGAGCCGCCGTGGGAGATGAGCGGGTTTGGATAGCCCTCCAGCCGCACCTCGCCCCAGCCGAAGGCGTACCGTCCCGACGGCGGCGTGCCGATGGGGGCGTCCTTGGCCGGCGGCATCTCGGCGACCATGGTGTGGAGCTTCTTCAGGGTCTCCGGCTGCACGAGCGCAGGGCCGCGCTTCCCCTGGCCGGCGTTCCAGCCCGCCCAGCGCGCGAAATCGAGCACCGACATGTGGGCGATCCCCGCGGGGCCGATCACCGCCGGGTTATCCGCCATGGGACCGGCGAGGATCGGCTTGATCTTGCCGCCGATGACGGCGTGCGGCAGGGGAGCGTCCACCCGACCCGGGGTGCACTGCGGTCCGAGACCCGCCGAGCGGAGACCCAGCGGCAGGAAGATCCACTCGAAGATCAGCTCGTCCCAGCTGCGCCCCGCCAGTCGTTCAATCATGGCGCCGACGATGGTGTAGTTCAGGTTGGAGTACTCGAAGCGGACGCCGGGCCGGCCGGACATGGGCAGGGCCGCCCACTGGCCCACCAGCCAGGCCCGGATGTCGTCGAGGTTGCCCGGCGGATAGCCGTCCACGTTGGTGATGAGTGCCAGGTACGGCATGGCGTCTTGCGACAGGTTGTCGCTGGGGAGCCCGCTGGTGTGCGAAAGCATGCGCTCCACCGTCAGCGCTTTGAAAACGGGGTCGGCCCCGCCGCCGAGCTCCGGGAATACCTCACCGATGGTGGAGTCCCAGCGGAGCTTGCCGCGCTCCACCAGGATCGCGGCCATGGTGGCGGTCATAGCCTTGGTGTCCGAGCCCAGGTGGAACCGATCGTCCAGGGTCACCGGGATCGCTTCGCCCCACCGGCGAGTGCCCACGGCCCCGACGGCGACCACCTGCCCGTCCTGCACCACCGCCGCGGCCAGGGCCGGAATCTCGTACGCGGCCAGGTACGGCTGGAGCAGCGGATTCAGCGACTCCTGCGCCGGGGCGAATCCCGCAGGCAGAACCAGCGCCAGAATGACAACTACCATCCGGATCCAACGCGGGGTGTCCATCACCGGTCATCCTCCTCGTCAAAGAGACTGTTCAGGGCTACGGCGAGGCGGCCGGCCAGCCGGGCGTTGTGGCGCAGCAGCGACCGGTTGGCCGCCAGCGACGCGCCGCCCGTGAGCGCCGCCACCCGGGCCAACAGGAAGGGCGTCAGGTCCTTGCCCCGGATCCCCCGGGTTTCCGCTTCCGCCTGGGCGCGCTCGACGGCCGCGGCGATCACGGCGGCGTCCAGCGCGTCCGCCTCCGGGACGGGGTTGACCACCAGCACGCCCCCGCCCAGATCCAGATCCCATTTCGCCTCGATCACCCGGACCACGTCCTCGGGTGTATCCACCCGTCCGTCCACAGCGAGACCGGAGGTGCGACTGTAGAACGCCGGGAACTCGTCGGTGCCGTAGCCCAGCACCGGCACGCCGAGGGTCTCCAGCAGCTCCCGGGTCAGCGGCAGGTCCAGGATGCTCTTGGCGCCCGCGCACACCACCATCACCGGGTAGCGGGCCAGTTCCGCCAGGTCGGCGGAGATGTCGAACGTCTGCGGAGCGCCGCGATGGACGCCGCCGATGCCGCCCGTGGCCATCACCTGGATTCCCGCCGCCCATGCTCCGATGATGGTGGCGGCCACGGTGGTGGCCCCGAGCCCACCCTGAGCTACCGCCACAGCCAGATTGCGGCGCGAGAGCTTGGCCACCGGCTCGCGGCCGCAGCCCAGACGCTCAATCTCGGCTGGCGTCAGGCCGATCCGTAACCGGCCGTCCAGCACCGCCAGGGTGGCCGGCACAGCACCCTGGGCCCGGACCGCCTCTTCCATCTCCAGCGCGGTGGCCACGTTGTCGGGGTACGGCAAGCCGTGGGCGATGACGGTGGACTCCAGCGCCACCACCGGACGGTGCGCCTGCTGCGCCTCAGCCACTTCGGCGGCGATATGGATCAGGTCCTCATTGAATTTCACGGGCGCCCTCCGTCCGTCGTCGGATTCAATCCGGCCGGATCCAGCAGCTCCGGCGTGATGGCGGGGCTCACGGCGGTGGGGCAGGCCACGGTGAGCGCGGCGGCGCGGCGCCCCGCCTCCGCCGCCAGCCGCGGCGGCAGACCCTTCAGGATCGCCGCGAAGGCGACGGCGAACAGCGCGTCCCCGGCGCCGGTGACGTCGACCACCCGGGCGGGGAGCGCGGGGATATGGCTGGAAAACTCCGGGTGCTCCACGTGGAAGCCGTCCGCTCCCAGGCTGACAATGGCCGTGCCGGCGCCCATGGACCGGAGCCGCCGGGCGCAGGCGGCCGCCTCCGCCGGGGTGTCGCAGGGCAAGCCGGTGAGCGTGCGCGCCTCGGCGCGGTCCGGCTTGATGAGGACGCAGCCCGGGATGGCCGGCAGCGCCCGGCGGGCGCGCTCGTGGGCTACCGACTCCACCGCGTAGGGCACCTTCAGACGGCGGCACCGCTCCGCCAGCGCCGCGACGGCGGTCTCCGACAGGTTGGCGTCGATGACCGCGCCATGAAAATCCTGCAGGTCGGGCAGCGCGCCGAGCACCGCGAACGGCGAGATGGCCTCCGTGCCGGTGCCGCAGAAACCCCGGTCCAGGGCGCCATCGGGCTTGAGGAGCGCCAGGTATACACCGGTGCGCGCCCGCGCCGACAACCGCACCTCGATGCCCAGCCCGCGGATGTTCTCCAGGAGGAAACGGCCGGCGAAGTCGTCGGCCAGATCCGTCACCAGGGTGACCCGGCAGCCGAGACGCGCCAGGTTCTCGGCCACGTTGCGCCCCGCCCCGCCGGCTCCGAGCCTGACCTCGCCCTCGTTGGACGTGTCTCCCTCCACCCGCGAGGTGGGCCGGGCGGCCACGTCCAGGATGGAGCTGCCGACGACGACGAGCCTCATCGGCCACGCTCCCGCAACGCGCGCACCCGGTCCATGAACCGGCAGACCCGGTCGACATCCACGGGCCGGTCCCAGCGACCGCCCGCCTTGAAGTGCGAACCGATGATGAGCCCGTGGGCGTGGAGGAGATACCGGTCCATGTTGGCCTCCGTCACGCCCGATCCAACCAGGACGGGGACGCCCACCGCACCGCGCACGGCGGCCAGCTCCCCCGGGTCCGTCTCCCGGGCGGTGGCCACGCCGGTGACGACGACGCCGTCGGCGGCGAAGAATTCCGCCGCGCGGGCGGTCTCCACGATGTCGACGTCGGCGGTCACGGCGTGGGAGCTGTGCTTCTTCTTCACGTCCGCCAGGACGGCCACCGCCTCGGCACCGATGGCGCGGCGGTAGCGGAGCAGCTCGCCGGCGCAGGCATCGATGTAGCCCTCGTCGGCGATGTGGCCGAACACGAAGCCCTCGGCCCGGATGAAGGCGCACCCCGCGGCCAGCGCGGCCGCCAGCGCCTCCCGGTTCGCCCCGGCCAGGATCTGCACGCCCGTGGGCAGCCCGCCGGTGCGGGCCGCCGCCTGGGCCGCCACCGTCATGGCGGCGGTGATCTCCGGGCCCACGGCGCGGTTCAGGTAGGGGACGTCGTGCATGTTCTCCACGAGCAGCGCGTCCACGCCCGCGTCGCGGTAGACGGCCGCCTCGGTCGCGGCCCGCTCGAGGATCGCCGCCAAACTTCCGGCGTACTGCGGCGTGCCGGGCAGGGCCCCGACGTGGATCATGGCCAGGATCCGCCCCGGCCTGTTCATGAAGGCAAGCGCAGGATGCATGGTCGCCCGCTCCTCTCGGACATAATGGCTCGCGGTCGCTCGCAGCGAGGGCGCCGCGGACGGCCGCTCGGAGACCCGGTGCTGATGCCGACAGATTACTGTACTTGGTTTACAGAACCAAGCGCAATTCACCGTCCGAACCGACACCGGCGGGTCACCGTCCACCAGGTCGCCCGATTCCGATTCCGCATCGGCCGCCGCCCGCCTCACGATCCGGTTCAATCCGCTCCGAGAGTGATGTACACTGAGAGTCAAACCATCTTGTTGAACAAGGAGGTTCCGTGGACACGCACTCAGTCGGATCACACAGGCACGCGGCATGCCGTTTCAGTTGCCGCACGCTGCTCGCGGTGTTCGGACTGCTGCTCGGTGTCGGGATGCTGCCGGGCGCGGAGCCGGTTCCGATCCCGCCGCCCGTCCCGCTCGCGCTGACGGTGCCCGCCCCGCCGTTGCCGGTCACCTGGCGGGGAGACGACCTGCTGGCTTACGAGCTGCACATCAGCGATTTCCGGACGCTGGGGCTGGAGCTGCTTCAGGTGGACATTTTCAGCGATGACACCGACGGCAAGCGGCTGGCATCCTTCAAAGGCGACGGTCTGGCCAAATGTCTCCGCCTGCCGGACAGGATCTCGCCCGACTACACGGTGTTCATCTGGATCACCCTGAAAACACTCCACGCGGTGCCTGCGGCGCTGTATCATCGCGTCACCTTCCGGTACGTGGATTCCGACGAGCGCCTGATCCGGGAGGGCGCCCGCACGGTGATCGACCCGGATCGGCATCGCCCGGTGCTGTCACCGCCCCTGCGCGGCAGCGGCTGGTTTGTCGGCAACGGACCCCAGAACCAGGACCACCACCACCGCTGGTCGCTGATGACGTACAACGGCAATCCGTACATCGCCCAGCGGTTCGGCATCGATTGGGTCCAGATCGGCCCCGACGGCTGGGCGTACCGCACCGACGGCAAGACCAACGAGGACTGGTACGGCTATGGGAACGATCTGCTGGCGGTCGCCGACGGGATCGTGGTGGATGCCAAGGACGGCATACCCGACAACCTGCCCAACCAACCCCCGGTGGTCACCATCAACAGCCAGACCGCCGGCGGCAACTTCGTCCTCCTTGACATCGGCGACGGGTACTTCGCGTTCTACGCGCACCTGATCCCCGGCTCGAAGACGGTGCAGATCGGCGACCGCGTGGCGCGGGGGCAGGTCCTGGGCAAGCTGGGCAACACCGGCGCGTCCACGGGGCCTCATCTGCACTTCCACCTCTACACGGGTCGGGATCCGCTGTTTTCAGAGGGTGTCCCCTACGCGTTCACCCGGTACCTGCTCCTGGGATCGGCGGTGATCGACCAGCAGTGGCACCCCTCGGGTTCGCCGGTGCTGCGGGTGGAGGAGATGCCCGCCGACATGCAGGTGCTCGAATTCCTCGACGACGGCGTGCTGGATATCGATTGACGGCTTCCGACTGCGCCGTCCGGCCAGCGGGGAACCGCCGCGCCGGATGGCCGAAGACCGCCTCTGGAGCGAAAACGACACCGGCCGGCGGATTACGCCGTGCAGTCCGCCGGCCGGATTGGTTCAAGGAGTGATCGCACGAACACCGGGCGGAAGATCGTCCCGCCGCCGGTTGTCAGTTCTGTTTCACCAGCTCCACTCGCCGGTTCTTGGCCCGGCCCGCCTCGGTGGCGTTGGTGGCCACGGGGGCGAAGGGGCCGCAGCCGTGCGCCCGGAGCCGGGCGGGATCGATGCCGTGCTGGCTCACCAACGCCTGCAGCACCGCCTGGGCCCGGTCCTGGGACAGCTTCAGGTTCACTTCCACTGTGCTGACGTTGTCGGTGTGCCCCACCACGAACACCTTGAGGGCCGGATCCGACTTCAGCAGACCGGCGATCTCGCCGATGGCCTGCGCCGACTCGGGTTTGATCACCGCCTTGCCGGTGTCGAAATAGATCCCCTCCACCGCCATATGCCCATCGGCGGCCAACCCCTGGGCCAGCGCAGCCGCGTCGGCCACGATGTCCTGTACCATGGCCTGCTTCTGGACGATGGTCAGAAAGTACTTGCCGGTGAATTCGGCCCCGAGGTTCACCCAGACCTCCACGCCGTCCTTGACGAGCAGGTAGGTGTCCCGGCCCTTTTCGGTCCAGACCACCTTGCCGCCCTGCTTCTGAACCGCGTTCTGGAAGTTGCGCTGGATCTGGAGCTCGCTGGGTTTCGGATTGAGGCTGTGCTGGGGGTAGTAGTTGATTTTCCAGAACTGGCCTTCCACATGGCTGACCTTCTTGTTCGGGCCCACAATGAAGTCGAACGCGTCGAACTGCCGTTCGACGCAACTGTGGATCCAGTAGCCGGGCATCCGCGTGAACAGCGGGTGGTCCTTGCATCCCTGGGCGTCGTTCTGCTGGCCCGCGGCGGCGCCGGCAAGCACCAACAGCATCAGCGCGCCCATCCAGACGGTTGACAGTGGCTTCATCGGTCTGCTCCTGCATGCGATTCGAAATCCGAACACCGTAAAAATGATACATCGCAATCCGCAGGGTTTCAAACAGGAACCGCTTCGGGCATGGTAGACTGATCGGGCCACCCGTGATTCGCAGGAGGTCCCGTCCATGGACGTGCTCCAGACCATCGGCCACACTTCGCTGGTCCGGCTGCGCCGGATCGTCCCCGCCAACGGCGCGGCCCTGTTCGCCAAGCTCGAGTGGGAGAACCCCACCGGCAGCATGAAGGATCGGATGGCGCAGGCGGTCATCGCCTGCGCCGAGGCGGACGGCCGCCTCGCGCCCGGCGGCACCGTGGTCGAGTACACGGGCGGCTCCACCGGGACGTCGCTGGCGCTGGTGTGCGCCGCCCGGGGGTACCGCATCCGGATTGTCACCTCCGACGCGTTCAGCGCCGAGAAGCGCGACCACATGGCGGCGCTCGGCGCCGAGCTGACGCTCGTCCCCAGCGAGGGCGGGCTCACCACCAAGCAGTTGATCCTCGATATGATCGAAGCCGCCCGCCAAATCAGCCGGGAGCCCGGCACGTTCTGGACCGACCAGCTCAACAACCACGATGCCATCGCGGGGTACCACCCGCTGGGCGAGGAGATCTGGGTGCAGACCGAGGGCCGGATCGACGCCTTCGTGCACAGCGTGGGCACGGCGGCCTCGCTGCGCGGAGTCGCCGCCGTGTTGAAGCGCCGCCACCCGGGCGTCCGGATCGTCGCCGTGGAGCCGGCCGAATCGTCGGTGCTGCTGGGCGGCGCGCCGGGGCCCCACAAGATCGAGGGGGTCGGGATCGGCTACGTGCCGCCGCTCTGGGAGCCGGCGCTCGTGGACGAGATCATCGCCGTGCCGACCGAGGATGCGAAGGCGATGGCCCGCCGCCTGGCGAAGGAGGAGGCCCTCTTTGCGGGGACGTCGTCCGGCGCCAACGTCATCGCCGCGCTCCAGGTGGCCGAGCGGCTGGGTCCGCAGGCCCGCGTGGCGACGCTCCTGTGCGACTCCGGCCTCAAGTACCTGAGCACCGACGTGTACCGCCGCCGCTAGTCGGTGGCCGCGGCAACGGCCGCCCCGCGCCGGGCAGGGCCCGACCGCGCGCCGGACCGCCGGGGACGGATTGTTCGGCTATTCGGAGTGACGGATGCGAATTCTCTGGCGCTACCTCCGGCCGCACCGCGGGCTCCTTGCGCTGATCCTGCTGCTGGCCGCCATCGCCCAGGTGCTGGCGCTCGTCGATCCGCTGATTTTCGGCCGGATCCTGGACGACTATGTGCTCCATCCCGGCGGGCGTTCGGAAGCGGAACTCGTCCGCGGGGCGCTGGGCTGGCTGGCCCTGGCGGCGGCCATCGCCCTGGCCGCCCGCGCCGCCACCGCCGCCCAGGAGTACCTGCTGCGGCTCGTGGTGGGCCGGGCCGGAACGGAGATGTTCAACGACGGCCTCAAACAGACGCTGCGGCTGTCGTTCGTGGAGCTCGAGGCGCGCAGCAGCGGCGAGACGATGGGCCTGCTGCAGAAGGTGCGCACCGACACCGAGCGCTTCCTGGACGCGGCCGTCACCATCCTCTACTCCGCCGCCGTGGGCATCGGCTTCATCGTCTGGTACGGCGTGACCAGGAACTGGCTGCTGATCCCGGTGTTCGGGATCGGCGTCGCGCTCATGGCCGGGTTCACCGGCCTGCTCAGCCACCGGATCCGGACCGTCCAGCGCACCATCGTCCGCGAGAGCGCGCGCCAGTCCGGCCAGATCACGGAGTCGCTCCGCAACATCGAGCTGGTCAAGAGCCTGGGGCTCACCTGGCCGGAAATCCGCCGCCTGCAGGTCCTCACCCGGCGGATCTTCGACCTCGAGATGGACAAGGTCCGCAAGATCCGCGGCCTGGCCTTCCTGCAGGGCTCGCTCATCAATCTGCTGCGGCAGTCGATCCTGTTCATCCTGCTCTGGCTCATCTTCCGCCGGGCCCTGTCGGCCGGCGAGCTGGTCTCGTTCCAGCTCATCCTCAACACGATCTTCGGACCGCTCCATCAGCTCGGCCGGGTGATCCTGAGCTACCGCGAATCCGAGGCCTCGCTGCAGGCGTTCGACCGGCTCATGCAGACGCCCATCGAAAAACGGCCGGATGATCCCGTCGAGATCGGCGCGATCGAGCGGCTGCGGTTCGACGACGTGGTCTTCCGGTACCGGGGGGCGGCCGACAACGCCATCGACCACATCTCGTTCGAGGCGCGGCTCGGCGACACCATCGCCTTCGCCGGCCCTTCGGGTTGCGGCAAGACCACGCTGGTCAAGCTGCTGCTCGGACTCTACGCCCCGAACGGCGGCGTCGTGTCGGTGGACGGGGTCCCCATCACCGAGCTGCGCTACAACCGCGTCCGCCGCCAGATCGGCTTCGTCGCCCAGGACGCCCAGCTCTTTTCGGGCACCATCCGGGAAAACCTGCAACTGGTGAAGCCGGAGGCCACCGACGCCGAGATGCTCGACGTGCTGCGCCGCGCCTCGGCGGGCCTGTTGCTGGCGCGGTCGGACCAGGGGCTCGACACGCGCCTGGGCGAGGGCGGGCTGCGGGCCTCCGGCGGCGAACGGCAGCGCCTCGCCATCGCCCGCGCGCTGCTGCGCGCGCCCCGGCTGTTCATTTTCGACGAAGCCACCTCGTCGCTGGACTCGCTCACCGAGGGGGAGATCACCGACGCCCTGCGCGAGATCTCGCACAGCCGGCAGCACATGGTGATCCTGATCGCGCACCGGTTGAGCACCATCGCCCACGCCGACGCCATCCACGTGCTGGACTGGGGCCGCATCGTCGAAACCGGCCGCCACAACGAGTTGATCCACGCCGGCGGCCTCTACGCGGCCATGTGGCGCCAGCAGGTTCTCGAGCGTCGGCCGCCATCCGTGCCGCCGGCCTGCGGGCCGTCAGAACCGGTGCCGTGAGGCAGCGCTCGTACTATAATAAGGATCATTGAACCGACATTCCGTCAGGAGGTGCGCGATGCGTCGTTCCATCGTTTGGCGGACCGCCGCCGTGGTCGTGGCGGCCACCCTGGTGATCTGGAGCATGTCCTGCGCGAAGAATCCGGTCACGGGCAAACGGGAGCTGATGCTCATCTCCACCGCCGACGAGATCGCCCTGGGCAAGCAGCTCGATCCCGAGATCCTGCAAACGTACGGCAAGTACAGCAACCCGGAACTCGACGCCTACGTGGCCGCGCTGGGCCACAAGCTCGGCGCGCTGAGCCACCGGCCGGACCTGACCTACACCGTTCAGGTGGTGGACAGCGACGTCGTGAACGCCTTCGCGGTCCCCGGCGGGTACGTGTACCTGACCCGGGGAATGCTCTCCTACCTCAACGACGAGGCGGAGCTGGCCGGCGTCATGTCACACGAGATCGGCCACATCGCGGCGCGCCACAGCGTGCGCCAATACAGCCAGGCGCAACTGGCCATGCTGGGGCTGGGCGTGGGCAGCATGTTCTCCGAAACGTTCCAGAAGTACGCCGGCATAGCCCAACTGGGCTTGAGCATGCTGTTCCTGAAGTTCAGCCGCGACGACGAGCGCCAGGCCGACGCCCTGGGCGTCGAGTACGCCTCCCGGGCCGGGTTCGACGCCAACCACATGGCCAACATGTTCGTCACGCTGGAGCGGCTCAACCCGGGCTCCGACCGCAGCGGCCTGCCCGGCTGGTTCTCCACCCACCCCAATCCCCCGGACCGGATCGCGGCCATCCAGCGCGACGCCCAGGTCTGGCGAGACAAGCTGGCGGGCACCGCCTTCGTCACCAACCGCGACGGGTACCTCGGCCGCCTCGAGGGACTCGTCTTCGGCGAAGACCCCCGCCAGGGCTACGTGGAGGGGCAGACCTTTTACCATCCCCAGCTCGCGTTCCAGTTCCCGGTGCCGTCGGGCTGGAAGGTGAACAACACCGCGGCCCAGGTGCAGCTCTATGCCGCGCAGCAGGACGCGGTGATCCTGTTTTCCATGGCCTCCGGCGCCTCGCCGGCGGCGGCAGCGGAGACGTTCCGCCAGGAGAGCCGGGCCAACGTCCTCCAGTCGGAATCCGCCCGGATCAACGGGCTGCTGGCCCAGCGGCTGGTCTCCGACGTCGCGCTGGAGCAGGGGAACATCCGCGTCGCGTCGTCCTTCATCCAGAAGGACAAGTACATCTACGTGTTCCACAGCTACACCGACCCGTCGCTGTTCGACCGCTACTTTTCCGTGTTCAAGCAGACCATGGCCGGCTTCAACAACCTGACGGATCCGACGAAGCTCAACGTCAAGCCGAACCAGCTGACGCTCCGAAAAACCGCCACCGCCGGCACCGCCCGCCAGGCGTTCCAGCAGTGGGGCGTGGCCGCGGACAAGCTCGAGGCGGCGGCGATCCTCAACGGCGTTCAGCTCGACGACGCCCTGCCGGCCGGCACGCTGCTCAAAGTGGTGGTGAAGTGATCGGCGCGTGAATCAACGAGGCCGGATGGTCCGCGGCCCGGCCGGTGATCCCGACACCGGCCCGGTCAGGGGAGCGCGGTCCGGCTGCCGGCGAAGTAGGCGCCCAGGATCAGCAGGTCCTCCGCGTCCAGCGACCCGTCGCCCGTGAAATCGCACGCCAGCGGGCGCGCGCAAGGGAGCGTGCCGGGGGCCAGACCGCCTGCAAGCGTCACCGCCAGCACCACAGCGTCGGCCACGTCGCACCCGCCGTCGCCGTTGATGTCGCCGTCCCGCGTCACTGCCGACGGGACCGTGATCTGGTAGACGTGCACGCGGGGCGCTTCGGCGTAGCTTTCGGTGACGTAGAGACGGCCCGTGGCCGGATCGTAGGCGGCGCCCTCCATGTCGGCGCAGGTGCCGCCGGTCATCCCCTCGAGCGCCCAGACCGCGTAAGGGCGCATGTCCCAACATGCCTTCGCGCCGCTCCGCACCTGGAGCAGTTCGGCGGCGTCGTAGGCCCACACCTGGTGACGATACGGCCAGGCGTGGGTGCCGTGGCTGTCGTCGCACGGATCGTCGCAGTCCACGCCGCCGCCCACGCCGTAGCAGTAGGCCCCGGTCCCCTGCCGACCGAAGAAAAGAACGCTCCGGCTCCCCGGCGGGAAGGCGATGCCCGCCATGTGGGTGGCCAGGTTGAACAGCTCGTTGGCGCTGGTCTCCGGCGCCAGCGGGTGCGCCAGCGGGTAGAAGATCAGGGTGAAGCCGGGGATCGGGCTGACGGCGCCGACGTCGTCGGGATCGAACACCGTGGCGCACGGGCCGGCGCTGTTGTTGGAGATGATGGACAGGCATCCCTTCCCCGTCAGCGCCGGTCCGCCCAGGAGCGTCTGCCACTCGGGGGGGATCACCGTCATGTAGCCGCCCAGGGAGCGCGGGTTGGCCTCGGCGGCCATCGGGTAAAACCCCTGGAAGTCGTCGGGGTCGGCCAGGTTCAGGCTCGAGACGCCGTGGGAGTTCACCTGGCTGCCGTCCCCGTCGTAATAGCACGCGGCGCCCACGATGAGCCGCCCGTTGTACACCATCATCCCGTACACGTTGGAGCCCGACGTGGCCAGTGTCGCCAGCGCGCCGTCGGTGACGTCGCGGAACTCCTGGAGCACCGTCGCCGTCCCGCCCAAGGCCGGCACGGCCACCTGGGCCACGAACCCGGGGTACCAATCATGCCCCTGCATGAACAGGGTGGGCGTGCCGGACGGCTCCCGGTAGAAACAGAGACCCTTGCCGCCGTAGCCGAACCGCGAGCCGCCGAAGTCGCCCTCCGGCAGCGCGAACGAGCCCAGGTAGACGATGTCGGCCGCTTGCACCCGCGGCAAATTCTGCGGTTCCCCTTGGGCGGCCGCCGACACCAACCCGATGCACAGGAGTCCCACAACCAGCGGTGTTCGCATCGACCACCTCTCGCACAAGGGCTACCGATATTATAACCCCGGATCGCGAGCAACCGCCCGGGAGAACGACGGGGCGCGACAGCGACAATCACTCAGTAAGCCGGGGATCCCGCCCACCTCCCGCCGGCATTTCCATAAATCCTTCCGCCGGTTGGGATCATCTATATCATTTCCCGCTCGCCGAATTGGAGCGAGTCACAATTCACGATCTCCGAGCCGGGCGGCGCTACCGCACACCGCCATGCCCGCCCGGCCGACAGGGTGGCCGCCGGAAACGGGACCGCCTCCCGCAATTTGGAAAGGAGACCACGCATGAACGCATTTTTCAACGTTCCCCAACCCCTGAACGAACCGCCTCAGAGCTACGCCCTCGGCACCCCCGAGCGGGCCGCGCTCAAGGCTGCGCTGGCCGACCTGCGCGGCCGGACCCTCGAGATTCCCCTCATCATCGGCGGCCGGGAAGTTCGCACGGGCAACTTCGGCGAATGCCGGATCCCCCACGACCACGGCCACATCCTGGCCCGCTATCACAAGGCCGGCCCCGCCGAGATCCGGCAGGCCATCCAGGCCGCCCGCAACGCCTGGGCCGGCTGGTCCCGCTCCTCGTGGCAGGAGCGGGTGGCCATCTCGCTGAAGGCCTCGGAGCTGCTCAGCAAGCACCGGCGCTACCTCGTCAACGCCGCCACCATGTTGGGCCAGAGCAAGACCGCCCACCAGGCCGAAATCGACGCCGCCTGCGAGCTCATCGACTTCCTCCGCTTCAACACCTACTTCATGCAGCAGATCTACCAGACGCAGCCGGAGAACTTCCAGGCCACCTGGAACCGCATGGAGTACCGCCCGCTGGAGGGCTTCGTCTTCGCCATCGCCCCGTTCAACTTCACCGCCATCGGCGGCAACCTGGCCGCCGCGCCGGCGGTGATGGGCAACGTCGTCCTCTGGAAACCCGCCTCCACCGGCGTCTACTCGGCCTACCAGGTGATGCGGGTGCTCATGGACGCCGGCCTGCCCGACGGCGTCATCAACTTCGTGCCCGGCGACGCCCGCGACATCGGCGACTACACCCTGAGCCAGCCGGACCTGGCCGGGGTGCACTTCACCGGCTCCAACCCCGCCTTCAACCACATCTGGCAGGTGGTGGCCGGCCAGATCGGCCGCTACCGCTCCTACCCGCGCATCGTGGGCGAGACCGGCGGCAAGGACTTCGTTGTGGCCCACACCTCCGCCGAGATCCAGGGGCTGGCCACCTGCCTGCTGCGGGGCGCCTTCGAGTACCAGGGGCAGAAGTGCTCGGCCACCTCACGCGCCTACATCCCCCGCGGGATCTGGCCGGCGCTGCGCGACGCGCTCTGCGCCCAGCTGGACCGGGTCAAGGTGGGGCCGGTGGAGGATTTCGCCAACTTCATGGGCGCGGTGATCGACCGCCCCGCCTTCGAGCGGATCCGCGACTACATCCGGTTCGCCCAGGACAGCCCCGAGGCCGAGGTGATCTACGGCGGCGGCGCCGACGACACCACCGGCTACTTCATCCAGCCCACGGTGGTGCTCACCACCAATCCCCAGTTCAAGCTCATGGAGGAGGAGATCTTCGGCCCGGTCCTGACCGTCTTCCTGTACGACGACGACCGGTTCCCGGACATCCTTGACCTGTGCGACGCCACCTCTCCCTATGCTCTGACCGGGGCCGTGTTCGCCCGCGACCGCGCCGCCATCGGCCGGGCTGAGGAGCGCCTGCGCCACGCCGCCGGCAACTTCTACATCAACGACAAGACCACCGGCGCGGTGGTGGGCCACCAACCGTTCGGCGGCGCCAGGGCCTCCGGCACCAACGACAAGGCCGGCTCCATCTACAACCTGCTGCGCTGGATCTCGGTGCGCACCATCAAGGAGTGCTTCAACACGCCGCAGGATTTCGCTTACCCGTTCCTGGCCGAATAACCGGGACCGGCCGCGGCCCCCGGCGGGGGATCGCGGCCGGCTGTCTGAAATCGTCACGACGGATGGCGGTGATCTCACCGCCGGCTCAGGCGGTGGGTTCCACCACCGCCAGCACCTGGCGCATCTCCACCGACTCGCCCGGCTTGACATGGATGCTCGTGATCCGCCCCTGGACCTTGGACTGGATCTCGTTTTGCATCTTCATGGCCTCGAGCACCAGGATCGTTTCGCCGGCTGCGACGAGATCGCCTTCTTTCTTGTTGATCTTGATGATGAGGCCCGGCATGATGGCCGTGACGGCGCCCGCATCCTCGGCGGCGGCCGCCGACAGCGCGCGCTTGGCCTTGCCCGGTTTCGGCTCCTCCAGCCCCTGCGCCTCGTAGCGGTAGCTGATGCCGTCCACGGTGGCCGTCTCCGCCCGCAGCACCACGGCGTGGGGCGTTCCGCCGATGGTCACGTTCTGGTTCTCCACCGCAAAGGGGAACTCCAGGCCGTTGATCAGCAGCAGGTCGCCGCGCCGCTCGATCTCGTAGGGGACGCCTTCCAGCGTGAGCTTGAACTTGTTCACCATTTCCATCCTCCCCGCAGATGCTGCCGGCCCAGGACTTTCCAGTAGGAAAGCGCCACGGGCGGCGCCCCGATCCCCTCGGTTTTTTTCACCTGGCGCTCCTGCTGCTGGAAGAGCATGGCGGCGATGGCGCCGGCCACCTCCTCCTTGCCGCCCATGCCGCGCCGCCGCCGGTCCAGGAACGACCGGGCGACCTGGGGAAACAGCGCGTAGGAGAGGACGTCCTCGTCGCAGGTCGCCAGGCTGCCGATCTCCTGTTTCGCGTCCTCCCAGCCGGGGCACAGCATGTCGGCCGGGCGCACCGTGATGGGCGTCTCGTCGCCGATGGCCTTCTTCTGGATCGCGGGATCCATGGGTGCCGGCGGCCGGCCGTAGTAGCCGCGGAAGTACTGCTTGACCTCCTCGGGGATGATCTTGTACCGCTCGCCGCACATCACGTTGAGGGTGGCCTGCGTACCCACGATCTGCGAGGAGGGCGTGACCAGCGGCGGATAGCCCATGTCCTTGCGGACGCGCGGGATCTCGTCCAGCACGTCGTAGTAGCGGTCCATGGCGCCCTGCTGGCGGAGCTGGTTGACCAGATTGGAGAGCATGCCGCCGGGCACCTGGAACTGCAGCACGTTGACGTCCACGGCGGCGATGCCGGCCTCGAAGCTGGCGTACTTGGTCCGGACGTCGGTCATGGTGCGCGCCAGCTCGGCCAGCGCCGCCATGTCGAGGCCGGTGTCCCGCTCGGTGCCGCGCAGGCATGCCACCAGCGTCTCGGTGGGCGGCTGCGACGTGGACAGTGACATCGAGGACAGCGCCGTGTCGATCACGTCCACGCCCGCCTCGACGGCCTTGAGCAGCGCCGCCGTACCCATGCCGCTGGTGTAGTGCGTGTGCAGTTGCACCGGCAGGCCGGGGTCCCGCTTCAGTGCCGTGATCAGCTCGAAGGCGGCGTAGGGGGTGATGAGGCCGGCCATGTCCTTGATGCAGATGGAATCGGCGCCGCGGTCGGCCAGCTCGCGGCCCATGGCCACGAAAGACGGGATGTCGTGGACGGGGCTGATGGTGTATGAGATGGTGGCCTGCACGTGGCCGCCTTCCCGCTTGGCGATCCGCATGGAAAACTCCATGTTGCGGATGTCGTTCAGCGCGTCGAAGATGCGGAACACGTCGACGCCGTTGCGGCGGGCGCAGACGATGAACCGCTCGACGATGTCATCCGGGTAATGCTTGTAGCCCACCAGGTTCTGACCGCGCAGCAGCATCTGCAGCCGCGTGTTGGGAATCTCCTGCCGCAGCCGGCGGAGCCGCTCCCACGGATCCTCCCCCAGGAAGCGCATGGCGCTGTCGAAGGTGGCGCCGCCCCAGACCTCCAGCGACCAGTAGCCCACCCGGTCGAGCTTGGCCGCGATCTTCAGCATATCGTCGGTGCGCATGCGGGTCGCCAGCAGGGACTGGTGGGCGTCCCGGAGCACGGTTTCGGTGATCTGCACGGGATTTTTGTTCATGGCCGCCTCACTCGCTCGGATGCGCCGCGAACATTTCCTTCGGCTTGATGAGGAGCACCAGGGCGTTCTCGGCGTAACACTTGTGCGTCGTGTAGGCGCGCACAACGGTGCTCTCGTTCGGCTTCAGGGTGATGGGCGGCAGGTTGACGAACTCCAGGCGGACCTCCCCTTCCAGCACCAGGTACAGCTCGTCCTGGGTGTGGCGGTGGAAGGGAAACTCGCCGATGAACCGGATCACGTAGGCGGCGTGGTCGTTGACCTGGCCGAGCTCCAGATGCTTGTACGGCTCGGTGAGCACCGCCGCCAGTTCGCCGATGGTGGTTTTGCTGAACATATCGTCGCCTCCTGCCTACAGAGGGATGTTCCCGTGTTTCTTCGGGGGATTGCTGTCGCGCTTGTTCTGGTGCCAGCGCAGGGCGTCGATCAGCCGGGGCCGGGTCTCGCGCGGCTCGATCACGTCGTCAATGTAGCCCCAGCTGGCCGCCTCGTACGGGGTGGCCAGCTTGTCCCGGTAGTTCCGGATCAGCTCGGCGCGCCGGGCCTCGGGATCGGCCGCCTCGCTGATTTCCTTGCGGAAGATGATGTTCACGGCGCCCTCCGAGCCCATGACGGCGATCTCGGCGCCGGGCCAGGCCACGTTGTAGTCGCCGCGGATGTGCTTGGAGCTCATCACATCGTACGCGCCGCCGTACGCCTTGCGGGTGATCACCGTCAGCTTGGGCACGGTGGCCTCGCAGAACGCGTAGAGCAGCTTGGCGCCGTGGATGATGATGCCGCCGTGCTCCTGGTCCACGCCGGGCATGAAGCCGGGCACGTCCTCGAAGGTGACGATGGGGATGTTGAAGCAGTCGCAGGTGCGCACGAACCGCGCCCCCTTGATGGACGCCTTGATGTCCAGCACGCCGGCCAGCACCATCGGCTGGTTGGCGACGATCCCGACGGGGCGTCCGCCCAGGCGGGCGAACCCGACGACGATGTTTTGGGCGTAGTGGGGATGGATCTCCAGAAATTCGCCGTTGTCCACCACGTGCTCGATGACCTGCTTCATGTTGTAGGGCCGGTTGGGCTCGTCGGGCACCAGGGTGTCCAGCGCCTCGTCCATGCGCTTCGGATCGTCGCCGGTGTCGACCAGCGGCGGGTCCTCGGTGTTGTTGGAGGGGAGGAAGCCGAGGAGGTGGCGGATGGTCTCGAGGGTTTCCGCCTCGTCCTCGGCCAGGAGGTGGCACACGCCGCTCTTGGTGCTGTGCACCGGGCCGCCGCCCAGCTCGTCGAAGGAGACATCCTGATGCGTCACCGCCTTCACCACGTCGGGCCCGGTGATGAACATGTGGCTGGTCTTCCGGGTCATGATGATGAAGTCGGTCAGCGCGGGGCTGTAC